>NZ_JBFSUL010000004.1:0-41330 GCF_041467395.1 Vibrio sp. 10N.247.310.98
ACGTACGGTTCTTAGAGGGGCGGCACTTGGTAACAAGTGTCGTCTACTCGACAAAGCATTCCTCTCATTTTTAGTACACGGCATATTTTTTAAACTGTCGATAGCGTCCAACTTCGTTGAGGATTGGTCTGTTAAGGTTACCTTTGTGCATAAGGAAGTTGCACATCACGCTATTAAGCCAACTAGCGCGCCTGAATGACATCGGACAAAAGGATTTGTTATGCCCACTCTATTTTCTAACTCACCACTTTTTCAGAAATTGAAGCAGCCGTGGCTGGTTTCTCTGACTCTAGTCGTGTTGTTGTCGATCTGGCTTGGTTTAGGCGTAGGGCAAGCAGAAGAGTCACCTGAAAAAAAGGCAACAGAAATTCCGCTGGCTAAGGTTTCCTTTCAAACCTTCACCTCATCACCGACCTTTAAAACGATTGATCTCTATGGAAGAACGGCGCCCGATAGGCATGCTCGTCTAGGTGCAGAAGTCGCGGGTAAGATTATCAGATTGAATGTTGTTAAGGGGGGGATGGTTAAAGCAGGACAAGCCATTGCCCAGATAGATAAGGGTGATTTAGAGATTCAACTAGAGCGAGCATCTGCGTTATATCGCTTGAAGCAGAAAGAGTTCAAAGCGGCGCAGTCACTGAAGAAAAGAGGACTGCAAGGTGAAATCGCCTACACCACAGCTGAGGCTTCATTAACAGAAGCAAAAGCCATGATGCGCAATGCGGAATTGGCTTTAAAGAATACTGTGATTACTTCGCCTTTTTCGGGTGTGGTTCAAGATTTGATGGTGGAGCTCGGTGATTTCGTTAGTGTTGGCGATCCTGTTGCTGGCGTGATTGACCTCGATCCTTTGGTTATTGAGGCGGATGTCAGTGAGCGTCATATCCAACATTTGCTAGTCAATCAATCTGCTTTGGTTCGTTTGTTAGGGCGAGAAGAAGCGGAAGGCCGTTTACGCTATGTTTCTCGTATCTCTTCTGTTGCTACTAATACCTTCCCAATCGAGATAGAAATCGATAACTCTAAAGGCCTATTACCAGCAGGTGTCAGTGCCGAAGTTAAACTCAACCTAGAAACAAGAGATGCAATAAAGATAACACCGGCGATGCTAGCATTGGATGAGGCGGGTAACCTAGGGGTCAAAACCTTGGTTTCAGTCGATGACTCACCAACGGTGAAGTTTGTAGGCATTCAGCTAGTAAAGGCCGAACAAGATGGAGTGTGGCTCACGGGGCTAGGTCAACGCGTCGATATCATCACAGTAGGCCAAGGGTTTGTGCGTGATGGTGATTCGGTGATTGCTGTTGAGCAAGTCGCTGAACTCTCTAACGTAACCGCAGAGTAGGAGATAACCGATGTATTCAATTATTGATGCAGCCTTGTCTCGTGCTCGAACAATGCTCTCCCTTTTAGCGTTAATCCTTGTAGCCGGTGTCGTCACCTATATCACGATACCTAAGGAATCGAGCCCAGACATTACCATCCCAATTATCTATGTTTCGGTCGGGCACCAAGGGATCTCGCCAACGGATGCAGAACGTTTATTGGTTCGACCTATTGAGCAAGAGCTGAGGTCGATTGAAGGCGTAAAAGAGATGACAGCAACCGCAGCAGAAGGGCATGCCTCTGTTGTGTTGGAGTTTAATGTTGGCGTCGATCTCACCAAAGCAATGGCCGATGTGCGTGACGCGGTTGATCTGGCTAAACCAAAACTACCAGAAGACAGTGACGAACCGACCGTAAATGAGGTGACGCTGGCTTCTGAGCAACCTGTTTTGTCTGTTGTGCTATTCGGTACCGTTCCTGAGCGCACCATAGTGCAAATTGCCCGAGAGCTTGGAGACAAATTAGAAAGCTATCGCCAAATCCTTGAAGTCGATATTGCGGGCGATCGCGCTGACATCGTCGAGATCATTGTCGATCCGTTATTGATGGAGAGCTACAGCTTAGATCAAGCGGATATCTATAATCTGATCGCTCTGAACAATCGAGTGGTGGCCGCAGGTTTTGTTGATACTGGCTACGGACGTTTTTCTGTCAAAGTCCCTTCGGTATTTAACTCCTTAAAAGACGTGCTTGAGTTGCCTATTAAAGTGGATGGCAAGCAGGTGGTCACTTTTGGCGATGTCGCTACGGTTCGTCGAGCGTTTCGAGATCCTGAAAGTTTTGCTCGTTTAGATGGCAAATCTGCGGTGGTGTTGGATATCAAGAAGCGTGCAGGTGAGAACATCATCGAAACCGTTGAGCTAGTCAAAGCGGTAATGGCTGGTGCTCAGCAGCAAGCGGAATGGCCAAATAACCTGTTGGTCAAATACACCTGGGATGAATCTAAAGATGTGAAGATCATGCTTAATGATCTGCAAAACAATATCTTATCCGCCATTATTCTGGTGGTGATCGTTATCATCGCGATTCTTGGTGTGCGTACCGCTTTGTTAGTGGGTATTTCCATTCCAGGCTCATTCCTAACCGGGTTATTGGTTCTTTCGGTGTTTGGCTTAACCGTCAACATCGTAGTGCTGTTCTCTCTGATTATGGCGGTGGGGATGCTAGTAGACGGTGCGATTGTGGTGACCGAATTTGCAGACAGGCGAATGCAAGAGGGTGAAGGGCGCAAAGCCGCTTACCGAGATGCAGCGAAACGGATGGCGTGGCCGATAACCGCATCGACTGCCACAACCTTAGCCGCATTTGCTCCGTTACTGTTTTGGCCTGATGTGACGGGCGAATTTATGAAGTTCTTACCACTAACTCTGATCGCGACTTTAACTGCATCATTGATCATGGCGTTGTTGTTTGTGCCCGTGCTGGGCGGTTTGATTGGCAAACCTCAATACGTATCGTCTAAAAGCCAAGCTCGAATGGTCGCACTGCATAATGGTGACTTTTCACAGGCTACTGGTTTAACCAAGGCTTACTACCACACGCTTTCTTTAGCGATTAAACACCCCTTTAAGATTTTGTTCAGTGCGGCACTGCTCGCGGTTGCAGTTGGTTTTACTTATTCAAAAGCGGGTCTAGGTGCAGAGTTCTTCCCAGAAGTTGATCCGCCATTCTTTAATGTCAAAGTTCGCTCGCATGGGGATCTGTCTATCCAAGAAAAGGATGACATCATGCGTGATATTGAACTGATGATGCTCAATCATGATGAGTTCGATACCGTTTACACGCGTACTGGTGGTGACGACCAGATTGGTTTGATCTCAATTACGCCTGTTGACTGGCAATATCGACGCAGCGTTAAGGCGATTATTGATGAGTTGAAGGTACAAACCGATCAATACGCTGGTGTTGAGATTGAATATAAGTTCCCTGATGCTGGGCCTCCGGTTGAAAATGACTTAGTGATTGAGCTGTCGGCAAGAACTCCAGAGCAGCTCAATCAGGCTGCAAAAATTGTGAGAGGTTGGGCTGATGGAAATAAAGCACTGACCAATATCAGCGATACTGCGAGTAAAGATGGCATCGATTGGAAGGTGGATATTCGCCGCGACGATGCTGCGCGCTTTGCAGCTGATGCGACCTTAGTGGGTAATACCGTTCAATTCGTGACTAATGGTCTCAAGATTGGTGATTATCTGCCCGATGACTCTTCAGAAGAGGTCGATATCTTGGTGCGCTACCCTAATGATAAGCGTGATATCGGGCGCTTCGACCAGCTTAGGGTGAAAACGCCAGCAGGTTTAGTACCTATTACTAATTTCGCTCAGATCGTTCCCGACCATAAGCAAGACACCATTAAACGCCTTGATGGCAAGCGTGTGGTGAACATCATGGCGGATATGGAAGAAGGGTATAACCTTGCTCTCGAACTACCAAAGATCGAACAAGCATTGAGTGAGCTAGGGCTGCCGAGTAGCGTGGAATTTCGCATCCGTGGTCAAAACGAAGAACAAGAAAACTCGTCAGCCTTTTTACAAAGTGCTTTCTTGGTTGCTTTGGCGGTAATGGCTTTGATTCTGATTACTCAGTTCAATAGCTTCTATCAAGCGTTTTTGATTCTGAGTGCTGTATTGTTTTCGACCGTTGGCGTGTTCGTTGGCTTACTGATCTTCCAACGTCCGTTTGGCATTGTGATGTCGGGAATTGGGGTAATAGCGCTCGCCGGCATAGTCGTGAACAACAACATCGTGTTGATTGATACTTATAATCAGCTCATCAAAAGAGGCTTGGACAAGCGAGATGCGATTCTAAGAACCGGTGTTCAGCGTTTAAGGCCAGTAATGCTCACGACGGTTACGACTATCTTAGGTTTAATGCCGATGGTGTTAGAGATGAACATCGACCTGATTAATCAAAAGATAGAGTTTGGCGCGCCAAGTACACAATGGTGGTCACAGCTTGCGACCGCTATTGCTGGTGGTTTGGCGTTTGCCACGGTGCTGACTTTAGTATTAACCCCTTGTTTGTTAATGCTTGGACGGAACAACAAACCTGAAAAACAGTAGCTAGTTGTGGTATGTGAGCATAAAAAAGAGCGCCTTGATGGGCGCTCTTTGCATTTTTCTATTTTGCAGTGAAGCTACAAACGCCTAGTTAGTCGCTAGTAACTGACCGTATCGCTCAAGGTTTCTTAATCGAATCTCTGAGTTGGCAATAAAGGTTGCTTTTGCTTTACCAGTTAACGACTTGGATTGAGGCAATTTCACGGTACGCGCATTTTTATGTACGCCATTAACCAAGAATTCATAATGTAAGTGCGGGCCAGTCACACGGCCTGTACCGCCCAAAGTACCAATGGTTTGGCCTTGTTTTACGCGCTGACCGGTTTTCACCATACGTCGCTTCATGTGCAGGTACTTGGTGATGTAGGTGTTGCTGTGGCGGATGAACACGTAGTTACCATTGAATTGGTTGTAACCTGACTTCTGAACAATACCGTCACCGGCTGCCCAGATAGGCGTGCCAACAGGGGCTGCGTAGTCAGTACCGCGGTGAGCTCGAATCTTACCGGTTACTGGGTGTCTCCTGGTAGGGTTAAAGTTCGATGTTACGCGACGAAAATCAATTGGTGAGCGCAAGAACGCCTTCTTCATCGCACGACCATTTTCATCGAAGTAGTTGCCGCTTTTATCATCCAATACCGCGGTAAATGAATCGCCTTGGTTTTTGAATACGGCTGCCATGATCTTACCGCGACCAACTACTTCACCTTCAACCACTTTCTCTTGGTATAAGATTTTGAAGCTGTCGTTCTTACGAATATCTAACGCAAAGTCGATATCCCAACCGAAGATGCCGGCCAGTTCCATAATTTGGTTTGCGGTTAAACCTGCGCTGACGCCAGCGTTCCAGAAGTTAGAGGTGATGTTGGCTTCGGCATAATTGTATTGGTATACCACTTCTTTTTTGTCGAAACTTGATGAGAAAGAATCGCCAGATTTAGTGATCTTGAAGCTTTCAAACGCACTAAGTTGTCGTTTTAACTGAATAAGGTCGTTGTTTTCATCAAAGCCGAACTGCAAGACATCACCAGGTCTTAGGTTAGACAGCTGCTTCTTAATATCATTATTGGTATTGAGTAGCGTGATCAGCAGACGGTATGAGAGGCCAATACGTTCAAATAAAACAGAGGTGCTTTCGCCAGAGCGAACGGTGTATTTCTCCCAATTGAGCACTGCCGTCGGTGGAGCGTCACTTGAGCTAATAAGTGCAGAGGCATTGATAGTCAGTGGGTAATGTTTTCCCACAACTAAAGCGCCCGAATCGTCACGCAAACTGTTGACGTCGGGGAGTAAGAAAATCGCGACGAAAATTATGGCACTAAAAAATGCGATAAAAGCCCGGTGCAAAATAGGAAGGCGTGCAAAAATAGACAACATGTTCCGGTTCGTTCTGTAAATATTATGAAAATCGACGACGGAATAGTGTAACTGGTTTCAAAATACATCGCTATTCAAGTAAGATGTCTAATTAATGTATTTTTGCCAAATCTGTGGGAGTGAACAAGAATGGCGAGTATTGAAGCTGCACTAGCCGAGATCAAACGTGGCGTAGAAGAACTGATTCCAGAAGACGAACTGATTGCAAAACTAAAAGAAGGTCGTCCTTTACGCATTAAGCTGGGTGCCGATCCAACAGCTCCAGATATCCACCTAGGCCATACGGTTATCTTTAACAAGCTTCGTGCTTTCCAAGAGCTTGGTCATGAAGTGACATTCCTTATCGGTGATTTCACTGCAATGGTTGGTGACCCATCAGGTAAAAACTCAACACGTCCACCGCTAAGCCGCGAAGACGTATTGAAGAATGCTGAAACTTACAAAGAGCAAGTATTCAAGATTCTAGATCCTGCGAAGACGCAAATTCGTTTCAACTCTGAATGGCTATCTGAGCTTGGCGCTGAAGGCATGATTCGTCTTGCTTCTAACCAAACTGTTGCTCGTATGCTTGAGCGTGATGACTTCAAAAAGCGTTACGCTGGTGGTCAACCGATCGCAATCCACGAATTCATGTACCCACTTCTACAAGGTCACGACTCTGTTGCACTAGAGAGCGACGTTGAGCTTGGCGGTACTGACCAGAAGTTTAACCTTCTAATGGGTCGTGAACTGCAAAAAGCAGCAGGTCAAAAACCACAAGCGGTACTAATGATGCCACTACTTGTTGGTCTAGACGGTGTTAAGAAGATGTCTAAGTCTGCGCATAACTACATCGGTATTAGCGAAGCACCAAGCGAGATGTTTGGTAAGATCATGTCTATCTCTGACGATCTAATGTGGAGCTACTACGAGCTGCTGTCTTTCCGTCCTCTTGAAGAAGTTGCGGAACTGAAAGCTGGCGTTGATGCAGGTAAGAACCCGCGTGACGTTAAAGTGCTTCTTGCTAAAGAGATCATCGCTCGTTTCCACAGTGAAGCAGATGCTGAAGCCGCTGAGCAAGAGTTCGTTAACCGTTTTGCTAAGAACCAAGTTCCTGATGAAATGCCGGAGTTTGAATTCGAAGCAGGCCTGCCAATTGCGAACGTTCTAAAAGAAGCGGGTCTTGTAAACTCGACTTCTGATGCGATGCGTATGATCAAGCAAGGCGCGGCTAAGCTTGAAGGCGAGAAGATTGAAGACAGCAAATTCGTACCTGAAGCAGGTACTGCAGTTTACCAAGTAGGTAAGCGTAAATTTGCTCGTATTACTATCAAGTAATATTAAATCTCAATGATTTAACGAAAAGGCATCTACGGATGCCTTTTTTATTGACCCCTATTTATTGACAGGAATTTGACGAAGTTTTTGAACGGCTATTGCTACACTATGCGCGCTGTCATATTGACAGTAATTCTGGAGATTTTTATGAACAATACCGACCATCCTCCTAGTTTGAATGGAGAAGAATAACCCGTCTCGGTATTGATCTATTGTCCTGCCGTTCGGGTAGGGTATCTTTGTTTTTCCCCCTCATTCTTTTCCACACACTAGATTCTAACAAGTAGACACACCAGTAGCTTTCAGCTCTTGGTGCGCATAAATCCATAAATCTATAAATCTATAAATCTATAAACTTATGCTATTTGTTTTGATGGTCGTTACCTTTGCCAATCGGGAGATTCGCCATGACGGTAATGAACAACACTTTTTTATCTATTGAAGCTCTGTACTCAGAGCAAGACATCCAAGCTGTATCGAATGCATTTCAACAGTACGGACGTGAACAACAAATTAATCTTTTGAACCGAATGCCACTCGAAGATGCGGTGTTAGTGCTGGGACAATGCTCTTTGAGTACGATTCAGACTTTACTTAGTGAGTTAGAAGAGCAGGGCTTTGAGAAGCGCTCTCGACATCTAGCTCACCAACTAGGGCTGATTTACTCAGAGGTGGAGCCTCAACAGGGCTACCTTTCTACTGGCGTCATGAGCCACGTAAGGCAGCGTATCGGTTGGATTATTGCGCTAGCACTATTGGGAATTGTCTCAGGGCTTATAATTGCTCAGTATGAAGACATTCTCAGTCAGTTGGTTCTTTTGGCTATCTACATGCCGGTAATTGCTGCTGCTGGTGGTAATACCGGAACACAAGCCGCGACTTTGGTTATCAGAGCCTTAGCCACAGGTGAGTTAAAAAAACGCCAATGGGCTAATGTTCTGTGGAAAGAGTTTAGAGTTGCTATTTGTCTAGCTCTAGCGATTGCTGTAGTGATGATTGGACGTATTCTGCTATTTAGCGAAAACCAATCGACAGGTGGCTATGACATCAACATGATTGCGTTAGCGATTGCGGTAGCGCTGTTTATTCAGGTGACCATATCAACCGTGCTGGGTGGCGGATTGCCGATAGTTGCTAGGCTATTTAAGCTTGATCCAGCGGTGTTAGTGAGCCCAGTGCTTGCTTCCATAGTTGATATCTCAGGAATGTGGATCTACTTCACTGTGGTTAACTCATTCCTCGGTATCGCTTAGCTCCTATAAAAATAGGCACCTATAAAAATAGCTAAATACATCTGAGAAACAAAAATGGCGCTGAAGATTTAAGGTCTTCAGCGCCATTTTTATTGTTTGAGTAGAAGTTTACACAGAGCTAAGCATTACTTAGATTTGCTTTGTGTTTGACTGAACTCGACCACATCTTTGTAGAAAGCACGCTCAAACTGGGTGATAGGTGCTTCCACTGGTTTGTCTGGATCTTGTTCTTCAGGGAAGTAATCACGGACAAATTGTACAAACAGAGAGTTTGGTTTTCCCGCTTTATCTAATCCGTATCCCGCCATGTTGTAACTGCCGTATAGAGAACCACTCTTGGCGATAATGTTGCCTTGAATCGGTGCTTTTCTCATGCTCTGACGGTATTTGAGCGTTCCATCAGTGCCAGATGTAGGCATAGCCTCAATCAGGCTGAGCTGTTGATCGTTTTCCCAGATATAACGAAGCACTTGAGCCATGGTCTGTGACCTCATTCGGTTATTTCTGGATAGCCCTGAGCCATCGACGAGCTGCGCTTTACTGAGGTCAATATTAGCCTTGGTCAGCAGTATCTGTTTTATTGCTTCAGTGCCGTTATTGAAGCTGCCCGGTTGAACATAAAATGTTGCTCCTAGCGTTTTAGTTAGATTATCTGCGATAAGGTTATCTGACTTCTTGAGCATGATATCGAGCAGTTCAGGAAGCTTTTCTGAGTTGTGACTAGCGACTAACGTGGTTTTGTCTGCTTGCGCTTTTTTACCAATAATCACATCACCTTTTACTTCTATTTTCAGTTCTTTGAGAAGCGATGTAACGACTTGATAGGTGTAAAGTTCTGGATTTTGAATCGCGAACTTGAGTGGCAGTGGCTTCTTACGCTCTACTAAGCAACCAGAGAGCTTGTAAGCGTTGTCTGGAGTGGTAATGAGCTCTAAGTCGCATTGTGTCGCCTTCTGCCCTGATCGAGTTACCGTGGCTGCGGTGGTTGTCACGTCTATCGGATAGTGAGCGGGAATATAGACACGAGTGCTGCCGTTATCTTTTGTATAAATAGAGGCTTGTGCGCAGTTGCTGTCTAAGGTCATCGCACTCGAAGGCGCGCTGTAACAAACCCCTAGAATGTCCCAAGGCCAACCCACCGCTCGCTGATAGCCCGTAAAAGTCGAGTTATCTAGGTATAAGTTGCCCTTGATGGTTCTGGATTGAGATTTTGCGTATTGAGCCAAAAGGCTTTTAAGCTGTTCTCGTTGTAGCGTTGGGTCGCCACTAAATGAAATGATAGAGTCATTACCAGAACGAACAATGCTGGTCGTGTAGTGAAAGTCATCCCCTAACTCCAACTTAGCCGCCAAAGCTGTCACCAGCTTCAAAGTACTGGCGGGTGGATAGAAGCCATCACTATTGGAATTCAGTTTGTTTGAATCGCCTTTCAGGGATTCCAAAATTACACTGGTGCTACTGCCATCAGGCAGTTTATCTAGAGGGGGGTAAGCGAAAGCGTTAACTGAGAAAGCGCTAATGGAAAAACTACATACAAGTAGTGTGGGTAGAAGGCGCATAGAAGATTTCTTGGATGGCTGATGTTTTTAGTATACAGATATAAAAAACGCCCGCTAGATAGCGGGCGTTTTGATTCTCAATTAACTAATTAATCAATTAGATAATCAGAATTAGAAGTCGTAACGTAGACCTAGAGCGATTTCGTCTTCAGCTTGAGCAGAAGTTGCTTTGCCGTTAGAAGCTAGGTTTGTTGTACCGATCGTATCATTTTCAGAGATTAGGTTGAAATTGTACGAGATGTAAGTACGGAAGTTAGGCTTGAAGTAGTAAGTTGCATCGATTGCAACGTTATCTGCAGAAGTTTCACCGTCAGTTTCTGCATTGTTGTACGTTAGCGTGAATGCAGTTTTATCTAGTGTGTACGCAGTTGCGAATTCGTAACCTGTGTAGTCTACAGAATCGTTCTTGATTACACCTGTAGTCTGTTTTTCGCCATCAGTGAATACACCAGCGAAGTAGAAATCGCTCATGCGGTAAGATGCAGAAAGCATGTATTCGTTAGATTGATCTTGGTCTGCGTAACCAGCACCTAGCTTAACGCCAGAATCGCCGATTGCGTAGATAGCAGATAGAGAGTAGCCATCTTTACCGTTGTCGCTGAACTCATCGTTAGCGTCAACATCACGGTCAGCGAAGCGGTAGCTTGCTTTTAAGCCTAGGTCTTGGAATTGACCTTTGTAAGAAAGCATGTTGTCTGAACGGTCAGCTACTGCGATTTTGTCTGCCGCTGAGTTACCGTGGTAAGACATGATATCGGTAAAGTCAGTGATAACGCCTAGCGCACCGTCGTTTTTACCGTATGTAACTTCACCGAAGTCACCGCCGATACCTGCGTATGTGTAACGGTTAGTGATATCGCTGCTATCACTGTTATCAGTCGCGCCGCCGTCTTCGTTAGTTGTGAATTCACCTTCGTAGAAACCAACACCGTATAGGCCGTCTTGGATTTCAACTTTACCTAGGAAGTTAAGACGTACACGTGTTTTGTCTTCAGCTTTGCCATCTTTTAGAGATAGACGAGCTTCAGCACGACCACCGATTTCTAGAGAAGTGCCGTTTGAGCTGTATACAGAAGTACCGGCAATATCACCAGCTTGTTTACCGTCGGCTGCCACTGCGTTAGTAGCAAGAGCTGCAGCAGATACAGCAAGCGCGATCATAGTCTTGTTCATGTTATTATTTCCTAATTACTGTCCATAGAAGTTTTATTAAGGATTTGAACCCTTTTGTGTATTGCCTGTATTAATCAGGCTTCATAATCATGATTAGAACAGAAGTCTGAAAATGCCAGTGCAATCCATGGGTTACTTTTTACCTCTAAAGTTCCATGGTCAGTTAGTAAAATGATATAAAACTAAAAAATGAACACTGTTTTATTATATCTTTTTTGTTTAAGTGGTTGTTTTTGAGTGTATTTTATAAAAGTGTGATCTGTGTTTATTTTGTTTGTTTTTTGTTTTTTTAGGTATTTGGCTCTCCACTTATTGATGGGGAGGTTATTATTCATTTTTGTGATGTCTGTAATTTAGACCTAGATAAAGCTTTTATAACGCAAAGTGGAATAAAGGTGATTTAGCCATAAAGTTTGTTTACACTAAGCCAAATCGTTTTGTTTCTATCACCCAATAAATACGTTGGGTGTATTTATGTTGGCCAAAGAAAGCTTTGGCATAGAGGTAAAAAATGGAAAAGGTTCCAATGACAGTACGTGGCGCTCAGCAGCTACGTGACGAATTAGATCGCCTACTTAAGCTACGCCCTGTTATCTCAGCAGCTATTGGTGAAGCACGTGAACTAGGTGACCTGAAAGAGAATGCTGAATACCACGCCGCTCGTGAAGAGCAGGGTATTTGTGAAGCTCAGATCCGTGATATTGAATATAAGCTATCACTGGCTCAGATCATCGATGTAACGCAAATGGATAATACGGGCAAGATTATCTTTGGTACGACAGTGACACTGATTGATGTGGATACCGATGATGAGTTCCGCTACCAAATCGTTTCAGAAGACGAAGCAGACATCAAAACGGGTCGCATTTCTGTGAAATCGCCAATTGCTCGCGGTCTTATCGGTAAAATGGAAGGCGACGAAGTCATGATCTCTACCCCTGGTGGTGACAAAGACTTCGAAATCGACAAAGTAGAATATATCTAATTGAATTTTCTTTGTTTCTGATAAGTAAAAAGGTCGCTAAATGCGACCTTTTTCGTTTCTCACGCTACACTAAAAGATAAGCGCTGTGGCTTTCTCTTGGTGAAGTCAGCTTATATTAAGCTCTTATTTACGTGGAATCTCGATTTTACGTGCTTCTGACTGACGGAACAGTACTAGAACTTTACCGATAGTCTGTACTTTCTCAGCTTTAGTTTCACGTACAATTGCATCGATAATCAGTTGCTTAGTCTCACGGTCTTCTGATGCAACTTTAATCTTGATCAGTTCGTGGTGGTCTAGAGCTAATTCGATTTCCGCTAGAACAGCTTCAGTAAGTCCATTTGCGCCCATTAGCACAACAGGTTTTAAACTGTGAGCTAGGCCCTTTAGATGCTGCTTTTGTTTGGTACTTAGGTTCATTACGCGGCCAATTTTCTTTACTATTAGGGTTGAAAAAACCTATTTTAACGCCATCTAAAGCTGAAGACTATAATTTATTCAGCAATTAGTACTTTCCTCCAATTTAGGTATCCAATGAGCAAACAGAAACACTCGGCCAGTTCAGGCCGTTGGTTGAAGGAACACTTCGACGACAAGTACGCAAATGAAGCAAGAAAGAAAGGCTATCGTTCACGTGCTTATTTCAAAATGGAAGAGATTCAAACGAAAGATAAATTGCTGTCTCCTGGGATGACCATTGTGGATTTGGGTGCAGCACCTGGCGGTTGGTCTCAATATGCTGCTAAGATTGTTGGAGACAACGGACAAATCATTGCGTGTGACTTGTTACCAATGGATCCGATTGCTGGTGTTAGCTTTTTACAAGGCGATTTCCGCGAAGAAGCTGTGCTAGATGCCTTGTTGGAACGTATACAACCAAACATGGTTGATGTCGTGATGTCAGATATGGCACCTAATATAGCAGGCAACAATTCTGTGGATCAGCCAAGAGCTATGTATTTAGTTGAATTAGCTTTGGATATGTGTCGACAAGTTCTAGCTACCAATGGTAGTTTTGTTGTAAAAGTATTCCAAGGCGAAGGGTTTGACCAATACGTTAAGGACGTCCGTGAGATGTTTAAAACAGTAAAAGTTAGA
The DNA here is from genome assembly GCF_041467395.1 of Vibrio sp. 10N.247.310.98. Lineage (NCBI taxonomy): Bacteria > Pseudomonadati > Pseudomonadota > Gammaproteobacteria > Vibrionales > Vibrionaceae > Vibrio > Vibrio sp. 10N.247.310.98. Next base: position 13,208 of record NZ_JBFSUL010000004.1, read on the forward strand.
AAACCCGACTCTTCTCGAGCTCGATCTCGTGAAGTGTTTATCGTAGCCACTGGTTACAAAGGTTAACGATTCTCTTCCAAGAGTGAGAGTTAACAACATGGCTACAGGTTACAAACTGTAGTACCCTACCTTTAATTACAATTAGTTATCGAGAGGCTTACACCTTGAGTGACATGGCAAAAAATTTAATTCTGTGGCTTGTTATCGCGGTAGTGTTGATGTCGGTATTCCAGAGCTTCGGCCCTGGGGAAAGTAACGGCAGAGCAGTAGATTACACCACGTTTGTACAGGAAGTTGGCCAAGGCCAGATTCAAGACGCACAGTTCAATAACAGCGAAATCACTTTCACACGTCGTGGTGGTGGTTCTAAGTATGTAACTTACATGCCTGTTTATGATCAAAAGCTACTTGATGACTTAATTAATCAAAACGTAAAAGTTCAGGGTACACCACCTGAAGAGCAGAGCTTGCTTGGCACTATCTTCATCTCATGGTTCCCAATGATCTTACTGATTGGTGTATGGATTTTCTTCATGCGTCAAATGCAAGGCGGCGGCGGCGGTAAAGGCGCGATGTCTTTCGGTAAGAGTAAAGCTCGAATGATGAGCGAAGAACAAATCAAAACGATGTTTGCTGATGTTGCTGGTTGTGACGAAGCAAAAGAAGACGTGAAAGAGCTTGTGGACTACCTTCGTGACCCAAGCCGCTTCCAAAAGCTAGGTGGTAAGATCCCGACAGGTATCCTGTTGGTTGGTCCTCCTGGTACGGGTAAAACATTGCTTGCAAAAGCGATTGCCGGTGAAGCGAAAGTACCGTTCTTTACTATCTCTGGTTCTGACTTCGTTGAAATGTTTGTTGGTGTTGGTGCATCTCGTGTGCGTGACATGTTCGAACAAGCGAAGAAAGCGGCACCTTGTATCATCTTTATCGATGAAATCGATGCTGTAGGTCGTCAACGTGGCGCTGGTGTTGGTGGTGGTCACGATGAACGTGAACAAACACTGAACCAAATGCTGGTTGAGATGGATGGTTTCGAAGGTAACGAAGGTATTATCGTTATCGCTGCGACTAACCGTCCAGACGTACTAGACCCTGCATTACTTCGTCCTGGTCGTTTTGACCGTCAAGTTGTGGTTGGTCTGCCTGATGTACGTGGTCGTGAACAGATTCTTAAAGTACACATGCGTAAAGTGCCACTATCAGGTGATGTTGAACCATCGCTGATCGCTCGTGGTACTCCAGGCTTCTCTGGTGCAGATCTTGCGAACCTTGTGAACGAAGCGGCGCTATTTGCTGCTCGTGGTAACAAGCGCAATGTATCTATGGTTGAGTTTGAACTTGCGAAAGACAAAATTATGATGGGTGCAGAGCGCCGTTCAATGGTTATGTCTGAAGAAGTGAAAGAGTCAACGGCTTACCACGAAGCGGGTCACGCAATTGTTGGTCGTTTGGTACCTGAACACGATCCAGTGTACAAGGTGTCAATCATTCCACGTGGTCGTGCGCTTGGTGTAACTATGTACCTACCTGAGCAAGACCGCGTAAGCATGTCTCGCCAACATCTAGAATCAATGATCTCTAGTTTGTACGGTGGTCGTCTTGCTGAAGAACTTATCTACGGTAAAGACAAAGTTTCGACTGGTGCGTCTAACGATATCGAACGTGCAACTGATATTGCTCGCAAGATGGTTACGCAGTGGGGCTTCTCTGAAAAACTGGGTCCTCTTCTATATGCTGAAGAAGAAGGTGAAGTTTTCTTAGGTCGTGGTATGAGCCAAGCGAAACATGTTTCTGACGATACGACTAAGCTGATCGATGAAGAAATTCGTATTCTTATCGACCGTAACTACGATAGAGCTAAGAAGATTCTTGAAGATAACATGGATATCATGCATTCGATGAAAGACGCTCTAATGAAGTTCGAAACGATCGATGCAGGTCAAATTGATGACTTGATGGAGCGTAAGCAAGAGATTCGTGATCCAGCTGGTTGGGGTGATCAGGTAAAAGCTGAACCTACAAAGGAAGAAGCAAAACCTGAAGCTAAGGCAGAAGAAGCTAAAGCGGAACCAAAAGCTGAAGAGTCGAAAGTTGAAGAAGCTAAATCTGAAGCAGATGATGCTCAAAACAAAGATTCTTAATCGCTAAGTTATAAATTAAAACCCTGAGTACGCTCAGGGTTTTTCTGTTTCTAGCCCTAGATGTTTTTACCTTTAAGACCCACCTTCCATGATATTAAAAGCACACAATAAAACGCTCGTTTTAGACCGCCCACATGTGATGGGTATCCTCAATGTTACGCCTGACTCTTTCTCTGATGGCGGAAAATTCAATTCATTAGATAGTGCTCTACTGCAAGCAGAGCGAATGATTCAAGCTGGTGTTAGCATTATTGACATTGGTGGTGAGTCAACTCGCCCGGGAGCACCTGATGTACCTTTAGAAGAAGAGCTCGCTCGCGTTATTCCTGCCATTAAAGCAATTCGCGCTAAGTTTGATGTGTGGATCTCCATTGATACCAGTAAAGCTGAAGTGATGCGCCAAGCCGTTGAAGCGGGGGCTGATTTGATCAATGATGTGCGCGCACTACAAGAGCACGGAGCTCTGGAAGCGGCCGCCGATGCTAATGTGCCAGTTTGCCTGATGCACATGAAAGGTCAGCCAAGAACCATGCAAGCTAACCCTAATTACGATGATGTCCTAATGGATGTTGAAGCGTTCTTAAAAGAAAGGGTGGAGGCTTGTGAGGCTGTTGGTATATCAAAAGATCAGCTGATTCTGGATCCTGGTTTTGGTTTTGGTAAAACCATTGAGCATAATTACCACCTATTAGCGCACCTTGAAAAGTTTCACAGGCTTGGGTTGCCAGTCTTAGCGGGGATGTCGAGAAAGTCGATGATCTTTAAGCTACTAGACAAAGCTCCAGCAGATTGCATGGTTGCTAGCGTCACTTGCGCTACCATCGCTGCAATCAAAGGCGCACAAATTATTCGCGTTCATGATGTTGAAGATACATTGGAAGCGATGAAGATAATCGAAGTGATGAATAACAATCACTAATCATAATTAAGGAAAATCAATATGTCTGATAAGAGACGTTACTTCGGCACAGATGGTGTACGTGGCAAAGTAGGCCAGTACCCGATTACACCTGATTTTGTTCTGAAGCTTGGCTGGGCTGCGGGTCGTGTTCTTGCGAAGCAAGGCACAAAGAAAGTCATCATTGGTAAAGATACTCGTATCTCTGGTTACATGCTTGAGTCAGCGCTAGAAGCTGGCCTTGCTGCTGCTGGTCTTCAGGCTACGTTTACTGGCCCAATGCCAACACCTGCTGTGGCTTACCTAACTCAAACCTTCCGCGCTGAAGCAGGGATCGTTATCTCTGCATCACACAACCCATACTACGATAACGGTATCAAGTTCTTCTCTTCTGAGGGAACAAAACTGCCGGACGATATCGAGTTGGCAATTGAAGCTGAATTGGATAAAGACATCGAATGTGTTGATTCATTTGAGCTTGGTAAAGCAGTACGTTTGAACGATGCGGCTGGCCGTTACATCGAGTTCTGTAAGAGCACATTCCCAAATCAGATGACGCTTGCAGGAATGAAAATTGTTGTCGATTGTGCACATGGTGCGACTTACCACATAGCTCCTGCCGTATTTAAAGAGCTGGGTGCTGAAGTTATTGCGATTGGTGTTGAGCCAAACGGTACTAATATCAACCACGAAGTCGGTGCGACGGATGTACGTGCTCTGCAAGCAAAAGTGCTTGAAGAAAAAGCGGCATTAGGTCTTGGCTTTGATGGTGATGGTGACCGTATCATCATGGTTGACGAGCTAGGTAACAAAGTTGATGGCGATCAAATCGCTTACATCATTGCTCGTGATGCACTGCGTCGCGGTGAGTTGAAAGGTGGCGTTGTTGGTACACTAATGACCAACCTTGGTATGGAAAATGGCCTTAAGCAGTTAGGTATTCCGTTTGTACGTGCTGCTGTTGGTGACCGTTACGTAATGGAACAGCTTCTTGCTAAAGGCTGGAAGATCGGCGCTGAAAACTCGGGGCACGTTATCCTACTAGATAAAGTGACGACGGGTGATGCTATCGTTGCTGCTCTGCAAGTTTTGGCTTCAGTTGTTGATAGCGAAATGACACTGAATGAGTTGTCTCAGGGCATGACGTTGTACCCTCAAGTTCTAGAAAACGTTCGTTTCAGCGGAGATTCAAACCCACTAGAAGCCGAAGCGGTAAAAGCAGCGGTTGTTGAAGTAGAAGCAGAGCTTGGCGAGAAAGGCCGTGTACTATTACGCAAGTCTGGTACCGAGCCACTACTGCGTGTCATGGTTGAAGGCGAAGATGCAGAGCTTGTTCAAGCATCAGCGCTTAAGATTGCAGATGCAGTAAAAGCAAACTGCTAATTTAACCTTTTACTTAGCTGGCGCAGCGAATAGCGCTTGTGATTAGAAGTGGTTGACTTATATCACGGTCAAAAGATATAACGGTCAAAAGAGACATAAATGAGTTTTGTGTCGCTTTTGACCTTTTTTTGACCATTCACTTGGTAAAGGCTTATTTTTTAGCAAATTCTCCTTGTCAGCCATCGTCGCATTCGCTAGTATTGCTCGGCCTTCAGTTAGGAGGTCGCTAGCCTTGTTCTTAAAAATAGTTTTTTGAACGGCGCTGGCTCAACAATTAGGAACATAGGTGGAAAAATGTTTACAGTTCTACTTGTGATTTACCTGTTGGCAGCGCTTGGTGTAATTGGCCTAGTGTTGATTCAACAAGGTAAAGGCGCAGATATGGGAGCCTCTTTCGGTGCTGGCGCTTCAAACACTGTGTTTGGTGCTGGTGGCTCAGGAAATTTCCTTACCCGAATGACTGCAATTTTTGCAACTACATTTTTTATCCTTAGCTTAGTGCTTGGTAATATGTCTACACATAAAACTGAGTCACAATGGATTGACCCGACCCAAGGTCAGGTGATTCAACAAGCTGATGATGCAGTGAGTGAAGTTCCGGCGCAAGGCGACGAAATTCCACAATAATCTGTAAAGATTTGATGCCGAGATGGTGAAATTGGTAGACACGCTAGCATGAGGTGCTAGTGCCTTAGGGTGTGAGGGTTCGAGTCCCTCTCTCGGCACCATGTTTACAAACTTGTAAAACATCTTGTTGGGCGTATAATGCTCGCAAGTCGGACGCGGGATGGAGCAGTTTGGTAGCTCGTCGGGCTCATAACCCGAAGGTCGTCGGTTCAAATCCGGCTCCCGCAACCAATTTCAATGCTATTATATAGCTTGTATTGGTAGCAAGTTTGCACAGTGTGAACCTCACTGTGAGTTAGGTGCGATATCGAATGTGATGGCACTTAACATATAAGGGTCCAGCAACAAAAACCCCGGCTTATACGGGGTTTTTTGTTATCTAAGCATTTGTAAATGTATTTAGATAATGTTTGCTTGGAATTTAAATTGGGCTTTGAGCCCTTTTTTTGTTTCTGGAGTGGTTAAATGACTGGTTTAGAAAGACAACTTACTGAAATGCTTGACGCTCCAGTAGCAGCATCAGGTTATGAGTTAGTTGGATTAGAATTTATTCGTGCTGGTGAGCACTCAACGCTACGTATTTACATCGATTCACCAAACGGTATCAATGTAGATGATTGCGCTGAAGTTAGCCACCAAGTAAGTGCCGTAATGGACGTTGAAGATCCAATTTCAGTGGCTTATAACCTTGAAGTGTCTTCACCAGGTTTAGAGAGACCACTGTTCAAAGCAGAGCATTACCAACAATTTATTGGTCACGAGGTAAGCATCGTTTTGAAAATGGCTGTCGGCAACCGTCGTAAATGGAAAGGTGATATCCAATCTATCGAAGGCGAGACAGTGAAAGTATTGGTTGAAGGACAAGAAGAAGAATTCGTCCTGAGCAATATTGCGAAAGCTAACCTGATCCCTAAATTTTAGTTCTCCTAGAGAGAAGAGCTTAAGAGGCTAGATTAATGAACAAAGAAATTTTGGCGGTAGTAGAAGCTGTTTCAAATGAGAAAGCAGTTCCTCGTGAGCGTATTTTTGAAGCGCTTGAAATCGCGCTTGCAACGGCAACAAAAAAGAAAAGCGAACTAGAAATTGAAGTTCGTGTTGAAATTGACCGTAAAACGGGTGATTTCGAAACTTTCCGTCGTTGGGAAGCTGTTGAGGAAGTTGAATTCCCAACAAAAGAAATCTCTATTGAAGCTGCAAAGTACGATGACCCAGAGATCGAACTTGGCGGTTTCATTGAAGATGATATCGAATCAGTAACGTTTGACCGTATTACGACTCAAACGGCTAAGCAAGTTATCGTACAGAAAGTACGTGAAGCTGAACGCGCTCAAATCGTTGAGCAGTTCATCGATAACGAAGGCGAGCTAGTAACTGGCGCAGTTAAGAAAGTTAACCGTGACACTATTATTCTAGACCTAGGTAACAACGCTGAAGCGGTAATCCTTCGTGATGACCAACTTCCTCGTGAAAACTTCCGTCCAGGTGACCGTGTTCGTGGTCTTCTTTACGCAGTTAAACCAGAAGCTCGTGGTTTCCAGCTTTTCGTTACTCGTTCGAAGCCAGAAATGCTAGCTGAACTATTCCGTGTTGAAGTGCCTGAGATTGGTGAAGAGCTAATTGAACTTAAAGGTGCTGCACGTGACGCTGGTTCTCGTGCTAAAATCGCTGTGAAAACAAACGACAAACGTATTGACCCAGTTGGTGCGTGTGTTGGTATGCGTGGCGCACGTGTACAAGCTGTTTCTAACGATCTTGGTGGTGAGCGTATTGATATCGTTCTTTGGGATGATAACCCGGCTCAATTCGTAATCAACGCAATGGCTCCTGCTGATGTTGCTTCAATCATCGTTGATGAAGACGCACACTCTATGGATATCGCTGTTGAAGCGGATAACCTAGCACAAGCGATTGGCCGTAGCGGTCAAAACGTACGTCTAGCGTCTCAACTTACTGGTTGGGAACTGAACGTAATGACTGTTGCTGATCTTGAGAAGAAGCACCAAGAAGAAGCAGTTGCTTCTATTGAAAACTTCATGAAGCACCTAGACATTGAAGAAGACTTTGCTCAAATGCTTGTTGAAGAAGGCTTCTCTACGCTTGAAGAAGTAGCATACGTTCCTGTGAACGAGCTTCTTGAAGTAGACGGTCTAGACGAAGGTATCGTTGAAGAACTACGTAACCGCGCAAAAGACGCACTGACTACTCTAGCGCTAGCGAAAGAAGAAACTTTCGACGGTGTTGAGCCTGCTGAAGACTTACTTGCACTTGAAGGTCTTGAGCGTGAAATGGCTTACAAGCTAGCAGCAAAAGGCGTTGCGACACTGGAAGACCTAGCTGACCAAGGCGTTGATGAACTAGAAGGCATCGAAGACCTAACTGCAGAGCGTGCAGGCGAGCTAATTATGGCTGCGCGTAACATCTGTTGGTTCGGCGACGAAGAATAATTCAGCAAGGAGAGAAAGCGGTATGACACAATTAACAGTTAAAGCACTGAGTGAAGAGATTGGTACGCCAGTTGACCGCTTAATTGAACAACTTGCTGATGCAGGCATGAAGAAAGCAGGGTCGGATCAAGTGACTGATTCAGAGAAGCAAACATTGCTAACGCACCTTAAAAAGGAGCACGGCGATACTTCAGGCGAAACAGAACCGACTCGTTTAACTCTTCAACGCAAGACCCGCAGCACGCTAAGTGTTGCCGCTGGAGGCGGTAAGAGTAAGGATGTTCAAGTAGAGGTACGTAAAAAGCGTACTTACGTGAAGCGCAGCACTATTGAAGATGAAGCGAAACGTGAAGCTGAGGAAGTAGCTAATCGTGAAGCGGAAGAGAAAGCACAACGCGATGCTGAAGAGCAAGCGAAACGTGATGCTGCAGAGAAAGCACAGCGCGAAGCCGAAGAAAAAGTAACACGTGAAGCGGATGCAAAACGTGAAGCTGAAGAGAAGGCTCAACGCGCACAAGCTGAAAAGGCTAAAAAAGACATGAATTCAAAAAATGCAGACGCTAACGCACAAGCGAAAAAAGAAGCGGATGAACTTAAAGCTCGTCAAGAGCTAGAAGCAACTCGTAAAGCAGAAGCTGAAGCAGCTAAGCTTGTTGAAGAAGCTCGTAAGTTAGCAGAAGAGAACCAAGAACGTTGGTCTGAAGAAGAGAAGAAGAAGAAAGAGCAAGAGAAATCTGCGGATTACCATGTGACTACTTCTACTTACGCTCGTGAAGCTGAAGATGCGGCAGATAAGAAAGATGAGAAAGCACCTCGTCGTCGCAAGAAGAAAGCAGCTCCTGCTAACCAACCTGCAAACAACCGTGGTGGTCGTAACCAACGTGGTCGTGGCGGTAAAGGTAAGCTTGCTAAACCAACTTCAATGCAGCAAGGCTTCGATAAGTCAGCAACTGTTGCTAAATCTGACGTTGCTATCGGCGAAACTATCGTTGTTTCTGAACTGGCTAGCAAAATGTCAGTTAAAGCAACTGAAGTTATCAAAGTAATGATGAAGATGGGCGCTATGGCGACTATCAACCAAGTGATCGACCAAGAAACAGCACAACTTGTTGCTGAAGAAATGGGTCACAAGGTAATCCTACGTAAAGAAAACGAACTTGAAGAAGCAGTACTAGCTGACCGTGATAGCGATGCTATCGCTGAAGGTCGTGCTCCTGTTGTTACTATCATGGGTCACGTTGACCACGGTAAAACTTCAACACTTGACTACATTCGTAAAGCACACGTTGCTTCTGGGGAAGCTGGCGGTATCACGCAGCACATTGGTGCTTACCACGTAGATACAGACAACGGCATGATCACTTTCCTTGATACTCCTGGACACGCGGCGTTTACCGCTATGCGTGCTCGTGGTGCTCAAGCGACAGATATCGTTGTACTTGTAGTTGCAGCAGACGATGGCGTAATGCCACAAACAATCGAAGCAATCCAGCACGCGAAAGCGGCAGGCGTTCCTCTGATTGTTGCTGTGAACAAGATCGATAAAGAGGGTGCAAACCCAGACAACGTTAAGAATGAGCTAGCTCAATACGACGTTATCCCTGAAGAATGGGGCGGTGAGAACATCTTCGTTCACATCTCTGCAAAACAGGGTACAAACATCGATGGTCTTCTAGAAGCTATCCTTCTTCAGTCTGAAGTTCTTGAACTTACAGCGGTTAAAGAAGGCATGGCGTCTGGTGTTGTTGTTGAATCTCGTCTTGATAAAGGTCGTGGTCCAGTTGCAACAGTACTAGTACAGTCTGGTACTCTAAACAAAGGCGATATCGTTCTTTGTGGTCAAGAGTACGGCCGTGTTCGTGCAATGCGTGATGAAAACGGTAAAGACATCGAAACTGCAGGTCCATCTATTCCTGTAGAAATTCTAGGTCTTTCTGGTGTTCCTTCGTCAGGCGATGAAGCGACTGTTGTACGTGATGAGCGTAAAGCACGTGAAGTTGCGAACTACCGTCAAGGTAAATTCCGTGATGTTAAACTAGCTCGCCAACAAAAAGCGAAACTAGAGAACATGTTCGCGAACATGACGGCTGGCGAAGTTGCTGAGCTTAACGTGGTACTTAAAGCTGACGTTCAAGGTTCTGTAGAAGCGATTGCTGACTCTCTACTGAAACTGTCAACTGACGAAGTGAAAGTGAACATCGTAGGTTCTGGTGTTGGTGGTATTACTGAAACTGATGCAACGCTTGCTGCAGCTTCTAACGCTATCATCCTTGGTTTCAACGTTCGTGCTGACGCAACTGCGCGTAACACGGTTCAGAACGAAAACCTAGATCTACGTTACTACTCAATCATTTACCAACTAATTGACGAAGTTAAACAGGCGATGGGCGGTATGCTTGCTCCTGAATTCCGTCAAGAGATCATTGGTCTTGCACAAGTTCGTGACGTATTTAAGTCGCCTAAACTTGGTGCAATCGCTGGTTGTATCGTGACTGAAGGTACGATTAAGCGTAGCAACCCAATCCGTGTACTTCGTGAAAACGTTGTTATCTACGAAGGTGAACTAGAGTCACTTCGTCGCTTTAAAGATGACGTTCAAGAAGTTAAGAACGGTTACGAGTGTGGTGTCGGCGTTAAGAACTACAACGACGTTCGCGTTGGTGACCAGATCGAAGTATTCGAAATCGTTGAGGTTAAACGTACTCTAGACTAATCAGTCTGTACGACTCGACATATTGACTAAGGTTACTAACATTACTAGTAAAGGTAATAAGTAATCGGTTGTTGAATACACCATGGGGGGCTGGTTATTACCAAGCCCCCCATCTTTCTAAGTGAGAAAAGAAAATGTCAAAAGAATTTAGCCGCACACAACGTGTGTCTCAGCAGCTTCAAAAAGAGCTTGCGCTTATCCTACAACGTGAAGTTCGTGACTCACGTATTGGTATGGTAACTATCTCAGACGTAGAAGTGTCTCGTGACCTTGCTTACGCAAAAGTGTTCGTGACTTTCCTATGTGTTGGTGAGCAAACACCGGAATCATGCCTTAAAGCTCTTAAAGAGCATGAAGTGCCAGTTCGTATGGCTCTTGGTAAGCGTATTCGCCACCGTCTAACGCCTGAAGTTCGTTTTACTTACGACAACACACTAGTAGAAGGCATGCGTATGTCTAACCTAGTAAGTGAAGTTCTGAACGATGATAAGCGTAAGCAAGAAGAAGCTGGCCGCACTGACGAAGCTCAGTCTAAGGGCGAAGAGTAATGGCTCGCCGTCGTAAAGGTCGCCCTATCAACGGGGTAATTCTATTAGATAAGCCGACTGGCATTTCGTCTAATGATGCACTGCAAAAAGTAAAGCGTATTTACTTTGCAGAGAAGGCAGGGCACACCGGTGCTCTGGATCCTCTTGCGACTGGCATGCTGCCAATTTGTCTTGGTGAAGCAACGAAGTTCTCTCAGTTTCTTCTAGATTCTGATAAGCGCTACGTTGTTATCGCTAAGCTTGGTGAGCGTACCAATACCTCTGACTCTGATGGTGAAGTGGTAGAGACACGTGATGTTAACGTGACTCAAGAACAGCTTGAACGTTGCATTGCGAGCTTCAAGGGTGAAACCGATCAGATACCATCAATGTTTTCGGCATTGAAGTATCAAGGTAAGCCTTTGTACGAATACGCACGTGCAGGTATCGAGGTTCCTCGTGAGTCTCGTAAGATCACTGTGTACTCTATTGAACTGCTTCGCTTTGAAGGTGATGAAGTTGAAATGGAAGTGCACTGTTCGAAAGGCACATACATCCGCACAATTACCGACGACCTTGGTGAAATGCTAGGTTGTGGTGCTCACGTGACCATGCTTCGTCGTACAGGTGTCGCAAAGTACCCATACGAGCGTATGGTGACTTTGGAGCAGTTAAACGAGATCCTAGAGCAAGCACAGGCGCAAGAAATTGCACCGAAAGAGCTGCTTGATCCACTGCTGATGCCAATGGACACTGCCGTTGAAGACTTACCAGAAGTAAACCTGAACGCGGAACTGACTGACCTAGTTCAGCACGGTATGCCAGTTCAGGTTGCTGGTGCGCCAACTGAAGGCACGGTTCGTATGACAAGTGGCGAAGAGAAGCTGTTTGTCGGCGTAGCTCAGATTGCTGAAGATGGCCGAGTTGCACCGAAGCGTTTGGTTGTTTTCAGAGATGAAGAGCCACAAGCGTAGCGCTTACATCGGATCTTAGCGCTGAGTCGTGAAAAGCGAGCAAATAAGATAGAAAGCGAACGCCTAATTTAGGTGGTTCGCTTTTTTCGTTTTTAATGGGTTCGATTGTTATTGCACCAACTGACAAACTTCCCTATAATCCTCGGCTCGCGTAGCGGCTGAATCAGAGATTGGCTGCTACAAATATAAACTTACTCTTATCAGGAGAGAATTATGTCTCTGAATGCAGAAACTAAAGCAGCAATCGTTGCAGAATACGCACAATCTGAAGGCGACACAGGTTCACCAGAAGTACAAGTAGCACTACTTACTGCTTCTATCAACCACCTACAAGGTCACTTCAAAGCGCACAAACACGATCACCACAGCCGTCGTGGTCTACTACGTATGGTTTCTAGCCGTCGTAAGCTTCTTGATTACTTGAAAGGCAAAAACCTTGCTCGTTACCAAGACCTAATCAAGCGTCTAGGCCTACGTCGCTAATAGCGATGTCTGCAAAGACAGTTTGAAGAAAAGGAGCATTTATGCTCCTTTTTTTGTGCCTGTAAGAAAATGCTAGGCTGGATGCTCAGAATATCATCTGGCTTTTTCTGATAGGAAATATATCTCCTAATAAAAATAGTTTATACTACGCCCGCCTATAGCGTTTTCAGCGTTTGGCAATCAACCTCTCAAGAGATTACAGTCACAGATGTCGGCCAATAGGTCGCGACTATTCAAAGGCGGATTTGGTCTTAATTCGGCGTATGAACACATACAAAGAGTCACCATCCTAAGTCCCTTTTCACTAGTCGCGATTGGTAATGTCTTGAGTCATTATTCACTTAATCTAAAGTCTGACTTTAGAGCTAAGGATATACAATGTTTGAAAAACCAGTTGTAAAATCGTTCCAGTACGGTAACCACACCGTTACTCTAGAAACGGGCGTAATTGCACGTCAAGCTACTGCTGCTGTAATGGCGACTATGGACGATACTTCAGTATTCGTTTCTGTTGTTGCTAAGAAAGAAGCAGTTGCAGGTCAAGACTTCTTCCCACTAACAGTAAACTACCAAGAGCGTACATACGCTGCGGGTAAAATCCCTGGTGGTTTCTTCAAGCGTGAAGGTCGTCCATCTGAAGGCGAAACACTAACAGCTCGTCTGATTGACCGTCCAATTCGTCCACTTTTCCCAAGTGCGTTTAAAAACGAAGTTCAAGTTATCGCTACGGTTGTTTCTATCAACCCTGACGTAAACCCAGACATGATCACTATGATCGCAACATCTGCTGCGCTTGCTATCTCTGGTGCTCCATTCAATGGTCCTATCGGTGCTGCACGTGTTGGTCACATCGACGGCGAACTTGTTCTTAACCCATCAAATACTGAGCTTGAAAACTCTAAACTAGACCTAGTAGTGTCTGGTACAGAAGGCGCAGTACTTATGGTTGAATCTGAAGCAGATAACCTATCTGAAGAAGAAATGCTTTCAGCTGTTGTTTACGGTCACGACCAACAACAAGTTGTAATCAAAGCAATCAACGAGTTTGCTGCTGAAGTTGCAACTCCATCTTGGAACTGGGAAGCACCAGCAGTTAACACTGAGCTTAAAGCTCAAGTTGCTGAACTTGCTGAAACTCGTCTATCTGACGCGTACCAGATCACTGAGAAAATGGCTCGTTACGAGCAAGTTGGCGCAATCAAGAACGACGTTGTTGAAGCTCTAATTGCACAAGACGAAAACCTAGATGAGCGCGAAATCCGCGGCATGCTTGGTTCTCTAGAGAAAAACGTAGTACGTAGCCGCATCATCGCTGGCAACCCACGTATCGATGGCCGTGAAAAAGACATGGTTCGTGCGCTAGACGTACGTACTGGTGTTCTTCCACGTACACACGGTTCTTCTCTATTCACTCGTGGTGAAACTCAAGCACTTGTTACTGCAACGCTTGGCACACAACGTGATGCTCAAATCATTGACAGCCTAATGGGTGAGAAGAAAGACAACTTCCTTCTACACTACAACTTCCCTCCATACTGTGTAGGTGAAACTGGTTTCGTTGGTTCTCCTAAGCGTCGTGAAATTGGTCACGGTAAGCTTGCTAAACGTGGTATCCAAGCAGTAATGCCTTCTGTTGAAGAATTCCCATACACAGTTCGTGTTGTATCGGAAATCACAGAATCTAACGGTTCTTCTTCAATGGCTTCTGTATGTGGTACATCTCTAGCTCTTATGGATGCTGGTGTTCCAATCAAAGCTTCTGTTGCGGGTATCGCAATGGGTCTTGTTAAAGAAGGCGACGATTTCGTTGTTCTTTCTGACATCCTTGGCGACGAAGATCACCTAGGTGACATGGACTTTAAAGTAGCAGGTACTAACGCTGGTATCACTGCACTTCAAATGGACATCAAGATTGAAGGTATCACTAAAGAGATCATGCAAATTGCACTTAACCAAGCGCAAGGTGCACGTAAGCACATCCTTTCTGTAATGGATGAAGCTATCTCTGGTGCTCGTGAAGATATCTCTGAATTCGCTCCACGTATCCACACAATGAAAATCAGCTCTGATAAGATCAAAGATGTTATCGGTAAAGGCGGCGCAGTTATCCGTGCTCTTTGTGAAGAAACGGGTACTACAATTGAAATCGAAGACGATGGCACAATCAAGATTGCTGCTACTGAAGGCGCAGCTGCTAAAGAAGCTATCCGTCGTATCGAAGAGATCACAGCTGAAGTTGAAGTTGGCCGCATTTACCAAGGTAAAGTTGCTCGTCTAGCTGACTTCGGTGCATTCGTTACTATCCTTCCAGGTAAAGATGGTCTAGTACACATCTCTCAAATCGCTGACAAGCGCGTTGAGAAAGTGTCTGACTACCTAACTGAAGGTCAAGAAGTTCCTGTTAAGGTTCTTGAAATTGACCGTCAAGGCCGTGTACGTCTAAGCATGAAAGAAGCAGTTGAAACGCCAGCTGAAGGCGAAGCACCTGCTGCTGAGTAATTCTCAGTGTGTCGATGGTGATATCGCTTTTTAGTGATTTCTAACCTATCGTCAACAAAGCATGTTATAAAGGGGAGCATATCGCTCCCCTTTTTTATTGCGGTCATAACAGGAGTAATTATTTGTGAAATGGTTTCAAACCGCGAGTATGTGTTTACTGCTTGTACTAACAGGTTGTGCGACAACATCAGATAACACCTCAAGTTGGGTTTATCCACCGATGGCTGTGCCACTGCAACCAAGCGTTCAGCAAGAAGTTCAAATTGCACGTCTTAGTCAGTTATTACAGCGCCCAGATTTGAACGATGAAGTTCGAGCTAAGATGCTGTTTGAACGTGGTAACTACTACGACAGTGTTGGCCTGCGTGATCTCGCGCGTCTCGACTTCAACCAATCTCTTTCATTGAACCCTGCTCAACCTGATATCTTCAATCTTTTGGGTGTTTACTTTACGCAGGTAGGGGAGTTTGATGCGGCTTATGAATCTTTTGATTCTACGTTAGAGCTTGATCCTGCAAACTCTTACGCAGAAAGGAACCGCTCTATCGCGCTTTACTATGGCGAGCGTTACGACTTAGCCAATGAAGAGATGATGAAGCACTATGCCGACGATCCTAGCGATCCGTTTCGCGCTCTGTGGTTGTACATCATTCAGCATGAGCTGACGCCAGAGCAGGCTAAGCTTGATTTGCAAAAACGTTACGAGAGCCGTGATGAGCAGTGGGGTTGGGTATTAGTCGCGATTATGCTTGATGACATTACTGAAGAGCAGGCTTTCAAGGCGATCTTAACCGGTACTCGTGACAACACGTTACTTGCGCAGCGTCTAACAGAGACGTACTTCTACCTTGCTAAGCGTTACCATATGAATGGTGATTACGCGAATGCTATCTCTTTGTACAAGTTAGCGGTTTCTTTTAACGTGTATGAATACGTAGAACATCGTTACTCTTTCTTAGAGTTAAGCCGTATCTTCACCACACTTAAAGCTGAGCACTTAGCGCAAGTTAAGCTGGCTGAGGCCGAAGAAGAAGCTAACGCTAAGTAAGCAACACATTTTGATTCCGAAAAGCCGCTGCCTGTGAACTGTCAGCGGTTTTTTTATGCTCCTTTTTTATGATCTTCATCTCGTTTTGATTGCTTTTTATTTAAACAACACTAAAATAGTTAGTCTTGCTAACTAAATGCCATTCTTTGATTAGGTGAGTATGCTGAACCAGAATTTAGAAAAGATTGAGCGCTTCGCCTCTAAGATATGGCGCACTCAGGTAAATGAAGATCCTATTTGCCAATTGAGCTTCAATGAATATGACTATTTGAAGGTCATTCAAGCCTCTCCTGAACCGATCCGATTGACAGATCTGGCGATTGAAATGCAAGTAACCAAGCCTTCAGCAACTACTATGGTTCAAAGGTTAGAGAGAAAAGGTCTCGTTGAGCGTAAAGCTTCGCTCGAAGATGCGAGGTCTAAGTTGGTCGTACTGACCAGCAAAGCGGAAGTCGGCTTGGAAGAAGAAAGTAAGATCTATCAGGTCATGGCACAGATACTGGAAAGCCGTTTGTCTGAGCAAGAATCTCAGCAGTTAAACCTATTATTAAATAAAGCTTTAAAGTAAATAATTTAGATATTTAGTTAGCCTTGTTAACTAATTTTTCGAGTCATATCTTGTTGATATGCGACTCACAAATGAAAGTAGAGTAAGAAATGAGTAACTCAATTAGTCGTCAATTTTGGCGATACACAATCCCTACCGTGGCGGCCATGTTGGTTAATGGCCTGTACCAAGTGGTGGATGGCATCTTCATTGGCCGCTATGTGGGGGCTGATGGACTTGCAGGTATCAATGTTGCGTGGCCTGTGATTGGTTCGATTCTTGGTATTGGTATGTTGGTGGGTGTGGGCACAGGTGCGCTTGTCTCGATTCGCCAAGGTGAAAAAGATACTCAAGGCGCTAAGCAGATCTTAGCAACGGGCTTAACCTTGTTGTTAGCGATAACGCCTATTGTCTCTGCATTGCTGTTCTTGTTTGCTGATAACTTCTTGCTTTGGCAGGGCGCTGAAGGGCGAGTGTATGAACTTGGTCTGCAGTACTTACACATTCTGATTGGTGCTAGTGTCTTCACGCTAGGTTCGATCGCGATGCCGTTTCTACTGCGTAACGATGACAGTCCGAACTTAGCGACGATACTGATGATCGTTGGTGCGGTGATTAATATCGTGCTCGATTACCTGTTTATCGCTCTCTATGGCTGGGAGTTGATGGGTGCAGCATTAGCAACAGCGATTGCCCAGTTTGTAGTAACGGCTCTCGGCTTGGCTTACTTCTTCTCGCGTCGAGCAAACCTACGTTTACGTTGGAATGAGTTGAGATTGAAGCTGGATGTGATTCCACAAATCTTCGCCATTGGTACATCAAGCTTCTTTATGTACGCTTATGGTTCGATGATGGTGGCGTTGCACAATGCGTTGTTCTCTCAATATGGCGACCAGTTGATGATCGGTGCTTACGCGATTTTGGGCTACATCGTGACGGTTTATTATCTCACGGCTGAAGGTATCGCCAACGGCATGCAACCATTGGTGAGCTACAACCATGGTGCGCGTAACCAAGCAAACATCCGCAAGCTACTTAAGATTGCGATGATGAGTTCGGTATTGATTGGTGTGGCGTTCGTGCTGCTTCTCAATGCGTTCCCACGTGAGTTTGTATCAGTATTTAACTCAGACGAACCTCAGTTGGTTGAGTACACCGTGTTGGGTATTCGCCTTCACATGTTTGCACTGGCGCTGGATGGCTTCTTGGTAGTCGCAGCTGCTTACTATCAAGCGGTGAACAAGGGCAGCAAGGCGATGTTTGTGACTATAGGTAATATGCTTATCCAACTACCGTTCTTGTACATTATGCCTAAGTTGTATGGTGTGCCGGGGATCTGGATTGCGTACCCACTGTCTAACATCGCACTAAGTGTGGTGGTGATGGTAATGCTCTACAAAGACTTAAAGAAGCTCGATGCCTCACCGATGGAAACCGCGACGGCATAGGCCGTGTTTCTTAAGTCGCATTAAAAAGGTCTAGCGAACGCTAGACCTTTTTTGTATCTGTTGCTGGTTAGTCCAATGCGAGGAACTAGATGTTCTTAACGTCTAAACCTGCAAGCTGATGCCAGTAACCATTACATTGGCGGCTTTCAATCTTCATCGGTTTTTGACCTTGCTCGTTCGCTCTGAAGTTATTGATTTCAGAGAAGGTATCGATGCCGAGTGGGCTTAAACGAACCACATCAACCAAGTCGTGCATATTTGGCAAATCGTTGACTAGGTTGTAGCAGTAGCCTGATTGCGTCTGAATACCGTTAAGGTTGAAGACTGATTGGCCTTCTTGGCTTTCTACTTGTAGCCCTGTTGGGTACTTGATACAGCAGGTTTCGCAATCGTCTTTAGCTTTGTTTTCAGCGCGAGCGGTAAAGCAGCGTGCTGAGTAAGCAAGCGGCAGGTAGCCGTGGCTAAACACTTCAACTTCGAACTTGTTACGAATATTTAGCTCTTCGCACTGGGTCATTACGTTGCTTAGCCATTCGCGAGAAAGCTCAACCGGCATACACCAACGCGTCATGCCTTGTTTCAAGAATAGGTTCAGGGTGCGTGCGTTGTAGGTGTTTACTGCCGGGCCAACCACGAAAGGTACTTTGCTTTCGCTGGCCAGTTGAATTGCAGACACATCATTGGCTTCGATCGCAAAGTCACCGTTATCGATGTACTTCTTCATGATGTTGACTTCGCTTGGTGCTTCTAGCAATGCCATGGTGGAAAGTACGACTTGCTTACCTGAAGCAGACAGCTCTTTAGCAATGTCCATCCAGTGTTTCGCTTTCATCTCACGACGCTTTGAACACACCGCTTCACCTAGGTAGATGATATCGGCAGAGCTTGATTTCGCTTGCTCATAGAAGCTTTCAACGTCTTGTTTTGGCCAAAAATAAAGTAGAGGGCCTAATGCGTATTTCATTGAGTTCTCCATTTGGCTCTATTGCCATTTACGGTGATAAGCGCCAAGCGTGGTTTGTGTACCTTCCGATACATTCGCCAGTGTCGCATTCCAAGCTTGTTCCACTTGGTATTGTTCTGGGTTCGCTAAGTAGCGATCGATAGCTGCACGCCACGTACGAGTGACTTGTTCAACATAAGCCGGGCTGCGTTGGCGACCTTCAATCTTCACTGAGGCAACGTTCGCCGCGAAAAGCTCAGGCAACATGGATAGCGTGTTGAGGCTGGTTGGCTCTTCAAGTGCGTGATAGCGCTTACGTTCACCATCGATATCTGCTTCAAAGCGGCCTTTACACAGCGTTGGGTAACCTGCGTTTTCACCTGCTTCATATTTATCGATAAGGATTTCGTTCAAGCGAGATTCGAGGCCAGTTTCTGTTTCTTGCCAGCGAACGTATTTCGCCGGAGAACAAGCACCAACAGTATTTGGTGATTCGCCTGTCATGTATGAAGAGAGGTAGCAACGGCCTTCTGCCATGATGCACAAGCTACCAAAAGCGAATACTTCAAGGTCAACGTCAGAAGTGATGTTACGAGAAAGCTGTTTGACCTGATGAATCGACAACACACGCGGTAGTACGACACGCTTAACGTTGAAGTTTTTATGGTAGAAGTCGATAGCCGCCGCATTGGTCGCAGATGCTTGCACTGATAGGTGCAGTTCTAGATCTGGATACTTATTTGCTGCGTACTCAAGCACCGCGATGTCTGCGATGATCAGCGCATCAACACCCAGAGCAGCGGCGTTGTCTACGGCATTAGTCCAACGGTCGAAGCCATTTGGGTGAGCAAACGTATTTAGGGCAACATGAATTTTCTTGTTGTGGTCATGCACATACTGCACAGCACGATCGAGCTTTTTACCCGCAAAGTTTAGGCCTGCAAAGTGTCGGGCATTGGTATCGTCTTTGAATCCGATATAGACAGCATCCGCACCACAATCAATAGCGGTTTTCAAAGCAGGTAAGTTACCCGCTGGGCATAAGAGTTCCATTTGCTCACTACCAGTAGAATTAAGTTGAAGCGAGCATTTTATGAAGAATTGTGAATGACGGAATTGATGTAAGGCAGGTTTAGATGGATAAATCTGCTTTTACTCCGTTTGAGGTACTGACGAGTGACCGTTTTACATGTTGGCTTGGTTTAAATATGAGGTACTTGATTAGTTCTTATGACGGCGGTTTTGGGCAAACAACTCTTCGACATCTTGTTTTGGTTGCGGACGGTAGAAGTGGAAGCCTTGAATCGAACTACAGTTGAGGTTCGATAATAGAGTCGCTTGCTCACTGGTTTCGACACCTTCAGCAACCACGGTCAAATCGAGAGATTTACCTAGGTTGATGATGTTTTCAATTACGGTGATTTGCTTTGGTAGGGTATCGATATCAGAGATGAAAGCACGGTCTATCTTAAGCTCATCAATTGGGAAGCGAGCAAGGTAAGACAGTGAAGAGTAACCTGTACCAAAATCATCAATGGAGAGAGCAAAGCCAAGTTTCTTGATGGCGTTAAGCATTTGGAGTGTGTGTTCACTATCACTCATCACCGCACTTTCCGTTAGCTCGAACGTAATCACACTTGGATCAAGCTCGGTCGAACGCAGTAGCTTTTCCATGTAATCAATCAGCTTTGGGTTACCAAACTGTTCTGGTGAAAGGTTGATAGCCACTCGACCTGGAAGGATACCTTGTATCTTCCAGCGTTTAACCGTAGCAAACACTTCGCGCATTACCACTCGGCCAAGTTGTTCGATAAGACCAGCTCGCTCCGCTACAGGAATGAACGCAGCAGGACTGATATAACCTTCGACAGGATGCTTCCAACGTACCAGAGCTTCAGCGCCGTTGATGGTGAAATCACGGGCATTCACTTTTGGTTGATACCAAACCTCAAGTCCATTCTGTTGCAGCGCTTTTTGTAGCTCTATCTCAAGCCACAGTCGCATGCGCGCTTCTTTGTTCATCTGTTCGTTGAACTTGATCAGGCGGTTGCGACCACGATCTTTGGCTTCATACATTGCTGTGTCTGCATTTTGCAGCAAGATACGAGCATCAGTCCCATCTTGAGGAAAGCTCACGCTACCAATTGAGCAGGATAAGCGTTTGCTAAAGTGGTGAAGATCGAAGGGTTGGTTGATAAGGGATATGATCTTTTCAGCGAGCATTTCAGGTGTTCGCTGATGTTCAGGTTCTGGCAAGATAATACCAAACTCATCCCCGCCTAAATGCCCAATCACGGCCTTACGAGGCAGTAAGCGTTTAAGGCGCGAAGCGACCTCTTTTATCACCTTGTCACCGATGTGATGACCGAGTGAGTCATTGATATTCTTGAAGTTATCAATGTCTAAGTAGAGCATCACCACCGGCGTATCGTTGTGAATGAACTGCTCAAGACGCTTAGTAAACCCAACTCGGTTGTAGAGCTTGGTCAGTGCATCGATGTAGGCATCTTCACTGTTTGCCGGTGTGTATTGTTTTGCGGTTTCTTGTGCGTCTTGGATAAGCACCAACTGAGTGTTGCTTCCAAGAACAGTGGTGGAGTCGATGTTGAGCTGAACCTTACGTTCAAAGCCGCATCGTGCACCCGTTAAGCAAACCAAACCAGACTCAGAAATAATAGAGCTGAGGTTATTATTGAAGACTGTTTTGGTTTGTTCATCGATAAATAGGCGTCCCAACTCTTCACCAATTAACTCTGTGGTTGAGTTAAAGCCAAGCAAGCGCGCTGCTGCTGGGTTAGATGACAAGATGTAGTCACTTTCAACGAGCAGTAATCCATCTGGAAGTAGTTGAGATAGTTTGTGGAATTTGGCTTCGGATTCTTCTAAAGAACGGACAAGTACTTGGTTTTCTGATGTGTCGAAGGCGTGAAAGACGATGTAGTCGGTTTTGTTGCCATTGGTAAGCGGAGATAGGCTGAAATGAAGGCTGGTATCGAGGTCTGTTTCGTTGAGGGTGACTTCGGCCTCAATCGTTTCGCCACTGAATGCACGCTCATAGTAAGGCTTGAGATGTTGGTAGAACTGTTCGCCCAATGTTTGGCGATCATTCATGCCTGCAAGCTCTGTTTGACTCAAACCAGCAATATCGCAGTAACGCTCATTCACCATAAAATAGTTATGTTGAGCATCAAGTACTGCAAAAAAGAACGGACTATTTGCAGTTAGCTGGGTAAACCAATGTTGTAGTTGTTGGGGAGGCATCAAAGTACTACCAATTCTCCAAGAGCTTGAATATTCACTATCGATAAATATTTATTACTTTTTGTGTGGCTATCGATATTTACCTGTGAGTGCAGCGATCCGCTGTAATTCTCATTACCTGAGTTACTATAACTGTGATTTTCAGGATATTAAAGGTCGAGTATCAAACAGAAGTTAATTTGATACATAACAGTAACTGAGATCTCAACATCATCTATGATGCATTCCATATTATTGACAAAGTTACGGATAAGTCACGTGATAAACAAGATTCGCACTCAACTAGTTCAAAATGCCGCATCAATTTTGCGATCTCCAGTCCAGTTATTGCCTAAAACAGTACAAAAAAGAGCCTTATTGGAGGCGCTTAAGAATGTATTCAAGGAAGCTTTAGAGGACGGTGACTTTGAGTTTTTAGAAGACAAATGGCTGAAAGTCTCAATAAAAGACATGGGGTTAAGTTGGTGTATTAGCTACAAAAATGAGCAACTGGTTGTAGCTGATAAAGAGGTGGTTGAAGATGTAAGCTTTAGCGGCAATCTTAACGATCTTGTGTTGATTGCGGGGCGTAAAGAAGACCCAGATACGCTTTTCTTCCAACGTAGACTGTCTATTGAAGGCGATACCGAGCTCGGTTTAGAAGTTAAAAACTTGATGGATAGCGTAGATTTGGACTTATTGCCGACTCCTATGAAAACTTTGTTAAATCAATTAGCTGATTTTGTGCAGAAGGGAGTACAATCCCCAGATACACAAAGTGAGGTAATGAATGCTTATTCGAACTGAAGCACCGGCAGATATACTTGTCATTGATCGTTTATTGAAATCTGTTTTTGAAACAGATGCAGAAGCTAACTTGGTTATGAGCTTGCGTGAGAATAGCCATTTAACGCTATCGCTGGTGGCTTGTTCTGATGAAGGCGAGGTGGTTGGTCACCTGATGTTTAGCCCTATCACTCTTGATGGCGACGATCATAACTGGCAAGGGCTTGCGCCTCTCGCTGTGAAAGAAGAATTCCGCAACCAAGGCATTGCCAAATCTCTAGTTGAAGATGCGTTTTCCACTTTGGTTGATTTTGGTTACCCAGCTTGCGTTGTGTTGGGTGATCCTGCTTATTACAGCCGCTTTGGTTTCAAGGCTGCGAGCGAGTTTGGACTGAGTTGTGTTTGGGATGTGCCTGAAGGTGCTTTCCAAGCGATTGAGTTGGTAGACAGTGCGTTTGCTGGACATGCTGGTGAGATTGCTTACAGCTCCGAGTTCAACGACTTATAAGCTGATTTATCACGCAATAAGATACAAACTGATTTAGTCTAAATAAAGGAGCTTGATGCTCCTTTATTTTTTGTTAGTATCAGCCCAGTTCTAATAAGCTTCGGCTCCAATAAACTTAAGGTTACTACCGCTAGATATGTCACAAACACACGCGCAATACCTACAAGAGATGGGCATTAGCCAATGGGAACTAAGTCACCCAGAGCGTTTAGCAGGTTATGAATCTGAATTGACTCCGCTCTCGAACGATTGCAAGTTGCTGTTGGTTTCGCCTGAAAAACCTCAGGAAGATCTCGCTGTGATGTTTGAGCGAGTACTCAAAAGTATCAAGCTCGACTTATCTCAAGCCTTACATATTCAGCCTCAACACTTATCTTCTATCGAACTTGGTGATGTTGAATGGGTGTGGTTTGCGGGTTGTGAGTCGGCTCAAGAGCTGAAGGCTAAAACACTTCAATCGCCATTACTGTCTGACATTAACGGTAACAACCAACACCGCCGCGACTTATGGCAACAAATTTGTGCTTATGACTAATCAATTTTTACCGACTTCACAACAACACCTAGACGCCATTTGGAAGATAGAGCAGGCCGCGCATTCTCACCCTTGGTCTGAAAATATGATCCGAGATCTTGATAGCCGAGGCGCTTGTCA
Organism: Vibrio sp. 10N.247.310.98; assembly: GCF_041467395.1. Classification (NCBI taxonomy): domain Bacteria; kingdom Pseudomonadati; phylum Pseudomonadota; class Gammaproteobacteria; order Vibrionales; family Vibrionaceae; genus Vibrio; species Vibrio sp. 10N.247.310.98. The sequence continues at coordinate 37,072 of NZ_JBFSUL010000004.1, forward strand.
TCATGTCCTTGAAGTTGATGGACAAGTGGTGGGCTATTTCTTCGCTCAAAATATTGTTGGTGAAGTGACGCTGCTTAATATTGCGGTAGACCCAAGCAAGCAAGGCAAAGGTTATGGTAAGGCACTAACTGAACATTTCCTTGATATATGTGAACAAGCTGATGCTGAAAGCGCTTGGCTGGAAGTTCGCGAAAGTAATGTGAACGCGTTTAATCTTTACGAAAAGGCAGGCTTCAACGAAGTTGATCGCCGTCGTAATTACTATCCAACTAAACAAGGCAACGAAGATGCCATCATTATGAGCTATCTTTTTATGTCTTTTAGCTAGTCATGTTACGTCTTTTCGCTAACTAGATAGCTAATCACAAAATTAGCCAAAAAATAGGGTGTAAACTGACCCTTTAGAAAGTGATACGCTTTCTGTATAATCCGCACACAGAATTCAAGGGCAAGTATTATCTACTTGCCCTTTTTACGCTTTAGATCAGCAAAGGGCGACTATGTCTTTCCAACAAGAAGTGAGCAAACGTAGAACGTTTGCGATTATCTCTCACCCGGATGCGGGTAAAACCACGATTACTGAAAAAGTTCTTTTATTCGGAAACGCGATTCAAAAAGCGGGTACCGTAAAAGGCCGTGGCTCTAACCAGCACGCTAAATCTGACTGGATGGAGATGGAAAAAGAACGTGGTATCTCGGTAACTACGTCGGTAATGCAATTCCCATACAATGATTGCCTAGTAAACCTACTCGATACTCCAGGACACGAAGATTTCTCGGAAGATACGTACCGTACGCTAACAGCGGTTGATTCTTGTTTGATGGTTATCGATGCTGCTAAAGGTGTCGAAGACCGTACTCGTAAGCTGATGGAAGTAACACGTCTTCGTGATACTCCAATCGTAACGTTTATGAACAAACTTGACCGTGATGTTCGTGACCCGATGGAAGTGCTTGATGAAGTGGAAAGCGAGCTAGGTATGGCCTGTGCTCCAATCTCATGGCCAATCGGTTGTGGTAAAGAGTTTAAAGGTGTTTACCATATCCACCGTGACGAAACGATCTTGTACGAATCTGGCCACGGCCACGAGATCCAAGAAGTTCGTATCATCAAAGGTCTAGATAACCCTGAGCTAGATGAAGCAGTAGGTGCTGATCTTGCGGAAAGCGTACGTGAAGAGCTAGAGCTTGTTATCGGTGCTTGTCCTGAGTTTGACCATGAATTATTCCTAGCGGGTGAACTAACGCCGGTTTACTTCGGTACTGCATTGGGTAACTTTGGTGTTGACCACATGCTTGATGGTCTAACGAAATGGGCTCCAGCACCTCAAACGCGTCAAGCGAACGAGCGTGATGTTGAAGCGACAGAAGAGAAGTTCTCTGGTTTCGTATTTAAGATCCAAGCAAACATGGACCCTAAACACCGTGACCGTATCGCATTCATGCGTATCGTTTCGGGTACTTACAACCAAGGTATGAAGATGAACCATGTTCGTACAGGCAAGAGTGTAAGTATCTCTGATGCGGTAACCTTTATGGCGGGTGACCGTGCACGTGCTGAAAAAGCATACGCGGGTGATATTATCGGTCTACATAACCACGGTACTATCCAGATTGGTGATACCTTTACTCAAGGTGAGAGCCTTAAGTTCGCTGGTATTCCTAACTTCGCGCCTGAGCTATTCCGTCGTATCCGTCTACGCGATCCACTGAAGCAGAAGCAACTTCTAAAAGGATTAGTTCAGCTTTCAGAAGAGGGCGCAGTACAAGTATTCCGTCCTATGCAGAACAACGACCTGATCGTTGGTGCGGTTGGTGTCCTTCAGTTCGACGTGGTTGTAGCGCGCTTGAAAGCGGAATACAACGTAGAAGCTATCTACGAAGGTGTTAACGTTGCAACAGCTCGCTGGGTTGAATGTGATGACGCTAAGAAACTAGAAGAATTCAAACGTAAGAACCAATCTAACCTTGCGCTAGATGGCGGTGACAACCTGTCTTACATCGCACCAACTATGGTGAACTTGAACCTAGCTTCTGAACGTTTCCCTGAAGTTCAATTCCGAGCGACGCGCGAGCACTAATAGCGACAGTTCTACATAACATTGTTGGATAATATTAAAGCCGAATTGCTTCTAGCATTCGGCTTTTTTGTTACACTAAGAGTACACCGTTTTGATGGAGTAAAGCGTGTTTGATCTCAATTTAGTAAAGCCATTCCTCTCTGTATATCAACAAAGATCGATAACCAAAGCTGCTGAATCGTTAGAGCTAACTCAACCTGCGGTTAGTGCTGCAATCAAGAGGTTTGAAGCGGTGGTAGGCTATGCGTTGTTCGTAAGAGTAGGGCGTTCAATAGAACCAACGTCAATGTCTCACAAACTGGCTGGTCAATTATCTGATGCTTTAGAGTTGATGGAAGGTGCAGTATCAAGAAAGCGTGATTTTACGGTTTATATGCCTGCGAATCTGCTCCACAAAATGCCCATGCTCAATGGTGTTCAGTTAGTTGAATCCCCAATTTCTGTAGAGAATGTTGTCGAGGATATCCGACTCAATCGAGTAGATTTAGTGGTCGATACTGGTTTACCTAAACAGTCAAGTTTAGCGTCTGAATTTGCAACTACTGATAGATTGCTTCTTATGAGTGATCCTGAAAACAGTCAATTTGGTGAGAAGATTTCGATGGATGAGTTTCTTGAAGCACGGCATGTAACCTTGAAGTTACTTCGCCAAGATACTCAAATAGTCGACTTTCTTTCCGAAAAGAGCTTTACTCGTGATGTTGCTATCGAAGTAAGAAACATCACTAACTTGATATTGGCGGTAAAAGGGACTGACTATATTGCAGCTGTTCCGGTTAGCATGATCCATTTAGCAAAAATCATTGGCTTACAAATTCATGAGCCTCCATTCTCAATGCGTCCCGTGGAGTTTGAGTTTTTCTATCACAAGAAGTATCAAACTAATGGGCAACATCAAGAGTTACGAGATGAGCTTAAACAGTTATTAAATGGCTAGAAATCGAAGGCTAAACCGAATTCCACATAGTTTTTGGTTTCAGGGTATATGGTATAGGTAACGGACGGTTTTACGTACTTCAAGTTAAAGAATACAGCTACTTCGTGATAATGAATGTTGGTCCTAGTTTCATTTCTGATATGTCTAGATCTCGTAGTAGTCTCATCTTTAATATAAAAGTCTTGGGTATCTTTTTTGAATCCGATTTCTTGGTTGAATTTGTAAAGAAAGTCAGCATATTGAATCGGGCTCCACAGAGCGCCTGCACTATAATCGAATGTGTCAGAGGTTTTATATTCCATGTATAAGTTTGGAAGACAAGCATCGAAATCTCTGTCCATATAGTTGTAGTTGATATCGCCAAGCAGTGTCCAATTTTCATGAATCAACTTAGCAACAAAAATGCCTGTTGTGATCTCATGTTCGCTGACTTTTACGGTGTTTTCAGTGTAGTACGTGTCCCCTTGCCAGAATGAATATCCCAACCCTGCTTGCCAATAGTCTTGAGTATCAACCTCTCCAAAAACACGCAATTTATCATTGATTTGATAGTTTATATCAAGTGTGGCGACTGTCTTATCATTGTCTGGGCTTTGAGATAAGCTGACGGAAAAGATATCTGTAAAACGCTCAATAGATTCAATAAGGGTGTCATTTGCAGACGAGTAAAAAGGGAAAGTCAAAGCAAGTATTAATAGAAGGCGTTTCATATTCAAATTCCGAATCGCTTTCCTTAGCTAGTGAGTAAAAACACCCGATAATAGCGTTCACTATTATCGGGTGAGAGGATTTAACTTGGTTTTAGATTAACCGCGCAAACGCTGTTGAATTGCTGATTTAGCTTTTTGTAGCTTGGTTGGGTCGATAGATTGCACTCTGTCTTTTACGTTGTTTTTAACCGCTGGAGGAAGTGTTACATCACCTCGGTCATTTACAACAATACCGTTCCCAAAAGTGACTGTTCCATTTACTTCATCTATGTAGCCTTCACCCACAATATTTCCATGACGATCTTTGATGTGAACCACACCACGATCATCAGCCTCTGCTGTGTAGTCAGTCGTTTGGGATCTGCCATTTACCGTGATTTCAACATAGCCATCGTTAATATCAACTGACACAGTGTGATGACCGTGACCTGGAGGTGTTGGTTCTAAAGGGAGTTCATCTGTTGGTGGTGTAATTGGACGGTCACCAGAAACTAGATAAAAAGATTTGCCATCAAAGCCATACATTTTACC
>NZ_JBFSUL010000004.1:41427-167302 GCF_041467395.1 Vibrio sp. 10N.247.310.98
GAACGCGCACGGTCTCCCCGTCTACTTCAAATAAGTAGTCCATACCATCTATGCCAACAAATTCTGCGACGTAATCCATTTCACCGGTTCCAGGAGTAACTGTAGGAATACCAGGTTCGATAGGCTCACCGGGAATGATCGGTTTGATTGGAGTATCTGTACCTGGTGGTGTGATAGGACGGTCACCAGAAACTAGATAAAAAGATTTGCCATCAAAGCCATACATTTTACCGTCGTAATATACGATGTTATCGGTAATCGAGATTTCATGTTGTGGAACGCGCACGGTCTCCCCGTCTACTTCAAATAAGTAGTCCATACCATCTATGCCAATAAATTCTGCGACGTAATCCATTTCACTGGTTCCAGGAGTAACTGTAGGAATACCAGGTTCGATAGGCTCTCCCGGAAATGTTGGCTCATTCATTTCTGGACGAGTAACTTGATCTACTCGGTAAAGCTCATCTCCATTGATTCCTACTATAAGTTTGCGATCGTTCACGACAATGATTGCTGTGCCATCGTTGTGAAGTGTCACATTGCTTGAATCAACATAAACCTCTTGCCCAACAAGAGTCACAATATATCCACTGTCATTATCCGCGACTTTCCATGTACCAACACTGTCCATTGAAGTAGTGACTGGAAGCTCTGGGATTGTATTACCGTTGTCAGATGAACTGGAAGATGAAGAACTACTTAACAGCCCTGCAACCAACGCAGCCGAGGCGGCACCAACTGCAGCCCAGGTACCGTTAGATTGTTTTTCGTAAGTTACATCATCGACTGTAGCTGTCGTGCCTGGAGTAGCATTGGCATATTGTTCGTTTAATTTATACTGAACAGAAGCATCGATAGCGTTCATCTGCTCGTCAATAAGTTGAAGTGTTTGTTGGTTTGCTAGTTCTACGTCAACTTGAGGTGCAGAAGCAAAAGCAGGTGCTGCTAATACGCTAGAAATTGATATGGCTAAGAGTGATGCTTTCATAAAGTAGGATCTCGTTATTGAATGGAGCGTCTTGCTATCAATGCCTCCTTGGCAAGTGCGTTTATTATTCGCTGTGGTGAGATTTTCAACAATATAGCCAGCTAGTGTTGATGTATAAATCTAATTTATGCATTTGCGCTTTTTAGGTTGAGACTTGAGGTAAGTATGTTGGGTTGGATAAAAACTTGGGTTAAAAGATATGATAAGTGGTGTGAAGAGCTTGGCTTAACGCCTGAGAACAAGCGCAGTTGTGTTGCTTATCGTCGTGATCCTCAAGGGAAACAAATGGAGAGTAGGGAAAATGACACAGCAAATAAGTGACTTTCCGCTGTTTGATACTCATTGCCACGCGGATTTTGAGGCGTTTGAGCAAGGTTTTACACCTGATCAAACTATTGATGGCTATCTTAAAGAAGCGAAACAAGCGCAAGTCGAGAAGTTAATCATCCCTTCTATCGGCCAACGTAACTGGAGGAAGCTCGATGAAATCGCTCAATCTCACCCCAATATTTACTATGCATTAGGCTTCCATCCTTACTTTTTAGAACCGGCCAATGACGAACAATTTTCGGAACTTCGCCAATTACTCGCTTCAAAAAACAGCCAATGTGTCGCGATAGGTGAGTGCGGGCTCGACTTTTTTGTGGACGTTGAACGAGAGAAACAAGAGCGCTTTTTCATCCAACAAATGGAGCTTGCCAAGGAGTTTGACCTGCCTTTAATCATCCATGAGAGGAAGTCTTACAACCGACTTATCGAGCTAATAAAGCAGCATAAGTTCACCTTAGGTGGTGTGATTCACGGTTTTTCTGGGAGTGAACAGCAAGCTTTGGCGTGGATCAAGCTCGGTTTCTATATTGGCGTCGGTGGAACGATAACTTACCCAAGAGCGCAAAAAACACGCACAACCATCGCAAAATTGCCCCTTGAATGTCTGGTATTGGAAACGGATGCTCCGGACATGCCCATGTATGGAAACCAAGGAAATGTTAATCATTCCAAATATTTAGTTACGATCTTAAATGAACTTTTTTTGCTTAGAAAAGAGCCAAAGCAATCGATTGCAGCGCAAATTTGGCAAAATAGCCATCGCGCATTCGGTATATGTGAATAAAATCGAAGGTTTTTGTTTATCGTTTGCGTAAATTGCACTGAGCTTGTGATTTGGGTCACATTTGCGTGTGAATGGTACATGAATCTTCTACGAAAGTGTGAGGACGGCATTACTTTATTAGTGGTCGCATGAGTATAATTGCCTCCGCTTTATAGCCCCATTTTGTAACACGCCAATAAATAACTAATAAGGAAGTCATAAACTATGAGCCTGTTTATGAGCCTAGTCGGAATGGTTGCACTGATCGCAATCGCAGTACTACTATCTGACAACCGCAAAGCTATTAATCTAAGAACAGTGGGTGGCGCTTTCGCTATCCAATTCGCACTTGGTGCATTCGTACTTTACATCCCTTGGGGTCGTGATCTACTTGCAGGTTTCTCTGCTGGTGTAGCAAACGTGATCGACTACGGTAAAGACGGTACTGGTTTCCTATTCGGCAGCCTAGTTAACTTCTCAGTTGACGGTATCGGTTTCATCTTTGCTTTCCAAGTACTACCAACTCTGATTTTCTTCTCTGCACTTATCTCTGTACTTTACTACATTGGTGTTATGCAAATTGTAATCAAAGTTCTTGGTGGTGGTCTTCAGAAAGCTCTAGGTACTTCTCGCGCCGAGTCTATGTCTGCAGCAGCAAACATCTTCGTTGGTCAAACTGAAGCACCTCTAGTTGTTCGTCCATTTGTTCCTAAAATGACTAACTCTGAACTATTCGCAGTAATGTGTGGTGGTTTGGCTTCTGTAGCTGGTGGTGTACTAGCGGGTTACGCATCTATGGGTGTACCTCTAGAGTACCTTGTAGCAGCATCATTCATGGCAGCACCAGGTGGTCTACTATTCGCTAAAATCATCAAGCCTGAAACAGATACGCCAGACGACAACATCGCTGACGAAATGGACGGTGGCGATGACAAACCAGCTAACGTTATCGACGCAGCAGCAGGTGGCGCATCAGTTGGTCTACAACTAGCACTTAACGTTGGTGCAATGCTACTAGCATTCATCGGTCTAATTGCTCTAATCAACGGTATCCTAGGTGGCATCGGTGGTTGGTTCGGTATGGAAAACCTAACTCTAGAACTTCTTCTAGGTTGGATCTTCGCACCGCTAGCATTCATCATTGGTGTTCCATGGGAAGAAGCAACTATCGCTGGTTCTTTCATTGGTCAGAAGACAGTTGTTAACGAATTCGTTGCATACCTAAACTTCGTACCATACGTTGGTGAAAACGCTCAAGTTGTTGCAGCAACTGGTCAAGTGATGTCTGAGAAGACTCAAGCTATCATCGCATTCGCACTATGTGGTTTCGCAAACCTTTCTTCAATTGCGATTCTTCTAGGTGGTCTAGGTGGTATTGCACCAAGCCGTCGCCACGACATCGCACGTATGGGTGTTAAAGCGGTAATTGCTGGTACTCTATCTAACCTGATGGCAGCAACAATTGCTGGCTTCTTCCTGTCTTTCTAATTAGTTAGAAATCGATATATAGACGCCATAATAATATCGCCCCGTAGCAAGAAATTGCTGCGGGGCTTTTTTGTTTTTAGGCCTGCCGTTTTTAGTATATGCACGCGCTTATGCTTAGATTCGATGTAGGGTCTAGAATGTTTTTTTGAGATACAAACCGTTTGCGTTCTAAGGAGCACTACAATTTATTGATGGATACCTATAATGTATAAGCTAAAGGGATAGGATGTCTCTGTTGGCAAGAAAGTAACCTCGAAATCAACTCGAACGTTATTCTTCTGGGATTAAGCCAAAATTAGCGATACGCTATAGATGTTAGACACAACATGACTGATTTGTTGTGCCATAGACCAAACTGGTACTGTGCGGTGACAAGGATTGCAATTGGTAGCGAAAGTTATCAAGTCTTCAGGGAACCAAGTCCGTTCATTTGTGGCTACTGAGCATTACTAAAATATCCATCTATACTGGATGGAGGGCGAAGTAGTTAACTATTTGAATATATTGATCGGAGATAGAAATGAGCGATTTAAAAGCAGCAGCTCTACGTGCACTTAAACTTATGGACCTAACTACGCTAAATGACGACGATACTACTGAAAAAGTAGTGGCGCTTTGTCATGACGCGAAGACTGCAGTAGGCAACACCGCTGCAATCTGTATTTACCCTCGCTTTATCCCAGCAGCTAAGAAAGCGTTGCGTGAGCAAGGTACTCCAGAAGTACGCATTGCGACTGTAACTAACTTCCCTCATGGTAATGACGACATCGAAATTGCTGTTGCAGAAACAAAAGCAGCGGTAGCGTACGGCGCAGACGAAGTTGACGTAGTATTCCCATACCGTGCTCTTATTGCTGGCAACGAAGAAGTTGGCTTTGAGCTAGTTAAACAGTGTAAAGCAGCTTGTGGTGACATCACGCTTAAAGTGATCATCGAAACAGGTGAACTGAAAGAAGAAGCACTAATCAAGAAAGCTTCTCAAATCTGTATCGAAGCAGGTGCAGACTTCATCAAAACTTCAACAGGTAAAGTGCCAGTAAACGCGACTCCAGAGTACGCGCGCATGATGCTTGAAGTTATCCGTGACATGGGCGTTGCTAAAACAGTTGGTTTCAAACCAGCTGGTGGCGTACGTACTGCTGAAGATGCAGCACTATACCTAGCAATGGCTGATGAGCTACTAGGCGCTGAGTGGGCAGACAACATGCACTACCGTTTTGGTGCATCAAGCCTACTAACTAACCTTCTTAATACATTAGAAGTGACAGACCAGACTGCTGATCCAGCAGCATACTAATTTACTCGTCATATTTGACACCGCAGCGTTGTTGACTGCGTAAGTTCCTCCTAATCACATAGAGCCTCTATGCTCATAGGAATGAACTCACTGGTCGCCTAACTGCAACGCCAAATATTTAGAGTATTGAACATAATAAGTCTGTTTGATGGAGTGGCGTCAAGCCACTCCATATTACCTCTTTTCCCTACAAACCATACTCACTAGAGTTTGGGAGGCACTAATGTATCTACCTCAAGAAATTATTCGCAGAAAACGTGACGGTGAAGTCCTAACAGCTGAAGAAATTAACTTCTTCATTCAAGGTGTGGCTAAGAACACGGTTTCTGAAGGCCAAATTGCCGCATTCGCAATGGCTATCTTTTTTAATGAAATGACGATGCCAGAACGTATCGCACTAACGTGTGCAATGCGTGATTCAGGCATGGTGATTGACTGGAGCCACATGAACTTTGATGGCCCAATCGTTGATAAACACTCTACTGGTGGTGTTGGCGACGTTACTTCTCTGATGCTTGGCCCAATGGTGGCAGCATGTGGCGGTTTCGTTCCAATGATCTCTGGTCGTGGTTTAGGCCACACTGGCGGTACGCTAGACAAGCTGGAATCTATTCCGGGTTACAACATTACACCAACCAACGATGTGTTCGGTGAAGTAACGAAAGATGCTGGCGTGGCTATCATCGGTCAAACAGGCGATCTAGCTCCTGCTGACAAGCGTGTTTACGCAACTCGTGATATCACAGCAACAGTCGATAACATCTCGCTGATCACGGCTTCAATCCTATCTAAGAAACTGGCTGCGGGCCTTGATTCTCTAGTGATGGATGTAAAAGTAGGTTCAGGCGCATTCATGCCGACTTACGAAGCATCTGAAGAGCTAGCGAAATCTATCGTTGCAGTAGCAAACGGTGCGGGTACTAAAACAACAGCAATCCTAACGGACATGAACCAAGTGCTGGCTTCTTCAGCGGGTAACGCAGTAGAAGTTCGTGAAGCGGTTCAGTTCCTAACGGGTGAATACCGTAACCCTCGCTTGTTAGAGATCACTCTAGCATCGTGTGCTGAAATGCTGGTGCTCGGTAACCTAGCTAAAGACTCAGACGAAGCGCGCGAAAAACTGATGGCAGTACTGGATAACGGTAAGGCAGCAGAGTGCTTCGGTAAAATGGTAGCGGGCCTTGGTGGTCCAGTTGATTTCGTAATGAACTACGATAACTACCTAGAAAAAGCAGACATTATTAAGCCAGTGTACGCGTTAGAAAGCGGTGTGGTATCAGCAATGGATACTCGTGCAATTGGTATGGCTGTGGTTGGTATGGGCGGCGGTCGTCGTGTAGCAACTGACAGCATTGATTACGCAGTCGGTTTTGATCACTTCATTCGCCTAGGTGAAGTAGCAAGTGAAGATAAGCCATTAGCAATGATTCATGCTCGCAACGAACAACAGTGGCAAGAAGCTGCAACAGCATTACAAAATGCAATCACTGTGGGCGGAGAATATACAGCAACGCCAGACGTTTACCGTCAGATTCGTTCTGAAGACGTGTAAATAACAGGTATCGGTATACCTCGCGTATACCGATAAACAGAGTTCTGGTGCAAAGAGCAATAAGTTGGTGAAGAAAATGAAAAGAGCATTTATTTTAGTTTTAGATTCATTCGGTATCGGTGAAACAGCGGATGCAGACAAATTTGGTGATGTAGGTTCTGACACTATGGGCCACATCGCAGATCATTGTGACCAAGGTCTTGCAGACAATGCAGATCGTAAAGGTTCACTGGCACTGCCAAACCTGTCTAAGCTAGGTCTAGCGATGGCTCACAAAGAGTCTACGGGTCGTTTTGCTCCTGGTATGGATGCAGACGCTGAGATCATTGGCGCTTACGGTCACGCTGCTGAGCTGTCTTCTGGTAAAGACACGCCATCAGGTCACTGGGAAATCGCAGGTGTTCCTGTACTGTTTGACTGGGGCTACTTCACCGACAAAGAGAACAGCTTCCCAAAAGAACTGACTGACCGCATCCTTGAGCGTGCAGGCCTGTCTGGTTTCTTGGGTAACTGCCACTCATCTGGTACGGAAATCCTAGATAACCTAGGTGAAGAGCACATGAAGACTGGCCTGCCAATCTTCTACACTTCTGCAGACTCTGTTTTCCAGATCGCATGTCATGAAGAGACATTCGGCCTACAAAACCTATTAGACCTTTGTCAGATTGCTCGTGAAGAGCTAGCTGACTACAACATTGGTCGTGTTATCGCTCGTCCGTTTATTGGTGCAGGTAAAGGTCAATTCGAACGTACTGGTAACCGTCGTGACCTTTCTGTTGAGCCACCAGCGGCGACGGTACTTCAGAAGCTGGTTGATGAGAAGGGCGGCAACGTTCACTCAATCGGTAAGATCTCTGATATCTACGCAGGTTGTGGTATCACTCAGAAAACCAAAGCAACAGGTATTCCAGCGCTATTTGAAGCAACCAAAGAAGCGATCACTGAAGCGGGCGACAACACTATCGTGTTCACTAACTTCGTTGATTTCGATTCAGCATACGGCCACCGTCGTGATGTTGCCGGTTACGCAGGTGCGCTTGAGTACTTCGATGGCCGCATCAATGAAATCATCGATATGATGAAAGAAGATGACGTGCTTATCCTAACTGCAGACCACGGTTGTGACCCAACATGGCCGGGTTCAGACCATACTCGTGAACATATCCCTGTGATTGTTTACGGTAACAAGGTTCCAGCAGGCTCTCTAGGCCGTCGTGATACCTTCGCTGATATCGGTCAAAGCTTAGCGTCATACTTTGGCACATCGCCAATGGGATACGGTACAAGCTTTCTGTAATGGTTAACTAAGAGAGAGGGAAACCTCTCTCTTCTTTTTTGTTTTGAGATTAAGGATATTTTCAATGGCTACTCCACATATTAATGCTGAAATGGGTGATTTCGCTGACGTAGTTCTAATGCCAGGTGACCCGCTACGTGCTAAATACATCGCTGAAACCTTCTTAGAAGAAGTGGTTCAAGTGTGCGACGTTCGCAACATGTTTGGTTACACCGGTACTTACAAAGGTCGTAAGGTTTCGGTAATGGGACACGGTATGGGCATTCCATCTTGTTCTATTTACGCGACTGAGCTGATCAAAGACTTTGGTGTGAAGAAGATCATTCGTGTAGGTAGTTGTGGTGCAGTGAGCGAAGATATCAAAGTGCGTGATGTGGTGATCGGCATGGGCGCATGTACTGACTCTAAAGTGAACCGTATTCGCTTTAAAGATCATGACTTTGCGGCGATTGCGGATTACAAAATGGTGCGCGCGGCAGAAGATGCAGCCAAAGCTCTCGGTGTCGGCGTAAAAGTCGGTAACCTGTTCTCGGCTGAGCTGTTCTACACGCCAGATCCAGAGATGTTCGAAGTAATGGACAAATACGGCATTGTTGGCGTAGAGATGGAAGCGGCAGGTATCTATGGTGTATGTGCTGAATACGGCGCAAAAGCTCTAACGATTTGTACTGTGTCTGACCACATCAAGACTGGTGAGCAAACGACATCAGATGAACGTCAAACGACTTTCAACGACATGATGGTTATCGCACTGGACTCAGTGTTGCTTGGTGACCAAGAATAATCTTGATTTGTCTTAGCTTGATAAGTTAACAGATAACAAAAAGCCCCGTTGCTGCCTGAGCGTCGGGGCTTTTTATTGGATCTTTGGAGCTTAGTCGTTATGAGCTTACATTCTTCAACAGTAAGTTCTCACCAGACTTAGTCGGTCTTCTGCGAATCAGCATGATGAACAACACGCCACTCACAAACCCCATCAACACCATACCGATCATGTAGCGATCACTTTTGCGATAATGGTGATCAGAAATTGCAGTCATCTTACCCGTTTCGAAGGTCACTCGAATAAAGCCGATGATCGTCTTCTCTGGTGAATAAATAGGTTCAACTAATTGTTGTCTACCGATACTTGCTGTTGAAAGTGGCGTATCTAAGCCAAGAACCTCACGTACCGAGAGGGCTTTTTCGCTCGAAGCCAGTCGAATACCCTCTGCATCATAGATGGTGGTATCGAACACCAGTCGGTCTTGAGATAGCTGGTTAGTCAGATCAAGCAATCGCTCTTGGTCTTGTTGCGTGATCATCTTGCTGGCTGAAAGTGATGCCTGAGAGATAAGCAGCTTGGTAAGAGTTTCCAACTGTTTTGCTTGGATCTTCTCGTTACCTTTACTGATCACGACCGTATTTTTAATCGTTACAACGAACATGGTAGCCAACAAAATGAGGGCTAGCATTCGTAAAGCGTTACGTATTGAGAACAATGATTCATTCATGTTTCACGAAGCCTGAAATAAACAAATGTTATGATTAAGACATATTGAGACTTGCGTTTTCAAATTGCAATAGGTTAACGTTTAGCATAGTTAATTAGGAATCATACACATGGACGCTCAGAAATATCTGCCGATAAAAAGGCATACGACATTATTAACTCGACTCCCCGAGACTCGTTTCGCTTCTCAACTCGCTAAATCCAAGGCCAATTGGATTGTGTTTGGTGAGTACCTATCTCCACAATCTTTCGATGACATCGACTTTTTCACTGGCACTTACAACACCATCCTCGATACGTGGAAGGTTGGGCATTATGAAGTGGCTTTGATGTCAGGCAATCTAACGCCAGCACACGAAGAAATCCTCCAAGCGCTAAAGCTTGATTATGCTTGCCTTAGCGAGGTCCCAGACTTATCTAAGCCAGGTTTGATCGTGATGGATATGGATTCCACAGCGATTCAAATTGAATGCATCGATGAGATTGCCAAGCTAGCTGGAGTGGGAGAGTTAGTCTCTGAAATCACAGAACGAGCAATGCAAGGCGAGCTCGACTTTGAACAGAGCCTACGCCAGCGAGTAGGAGCACTGAAAGGTGCGGATGAATCGATATTAGAGCAAGTGCGTCAGTCATTGCCATTCATGCCAGACTTGGTCGGGCTGGTGAATACTCTAAATAAGCTTGGCTGGAAAACGGCGATTGCATCAGGCGGTTTTACTTACTTCTCTGACTACCTGAAAGATACCCTTGATCTAGACCATGCTCAATCAAACACGCTTGAGATCGTCAACGGTAAGTTGACGGGTGAAGTCTTAGGCGATGTTGTTTCGGCGCAGACCAAAGCGGATATCTTGGTAGAGTTAGCTGAAGAATACGAATTGGAACTGCACAATACCGTTGCCGTTGGTGATGGTGCTAATGACTTGGTTATGATGGGTTCTGCAGGTTTAGGTATTGCCTATCACGCGAAACCGAAAGTAGAGCAACAAGCTCAAACCGCTGTTCGTTACGCAGGTTTAGGCGGTGTGCTGTGTATCTTGTCGGGTGTATTGGCTAAGCAACAGAAGATCAGCTGGCAAGCGAAACCTTAGGGGCTCTACCTAAGTGCTATTGGCTATGTATCTTATTTAGCAATAGTGGCTCAGACACAAAAAAAGCAGGCTATCAGCCTGCTTTTTCAATTTTCATGCTTAAGTTAATACGCCACTCGAGGCTAGCGTGTTAGCTCCAATCGAATCAGCACTTCATCGGTAATGTCCTCTATCTCGCCATAACCGATAAACGCCGTCACCTCATTCTCTAGCTTCTTAGCTTGATGCATACTGATGCGTGAAAGCTCTTCTAAATCCGACTGGAATAAACTCGTTAGCGGATTAAAGATAGGTGCCGTGGTGACTCGCAATACATACACATCACCTAAGTGCTGCGCTTTCTTGATGAATAAGATGCGTTCCTTTGCTGAGGCGAAGTCTTTGACCAACTTGGTGTGTACCGACTGGATTTTGTCGCCAAACTTCACTGCAGCAATGTACACGTCATGATGCTTAGGCTCCGCACCTTCAATTCTTTTTAGTGGCTCAGCCAACAGTGAGTTGGTGTGACCCTTGAAGATTGGCTCGAGTGAGAACTTTTGGTTGTGACCAAGTTTAGCGAGTAACGTTAGATGTTTATTTAGTGGGAAATTCACACCAATGATCTTACAGCGCAGCGTTGAACTTGGCTTATCAATGAATATTGGGTTGCTGACCATCTTGCTCAACAAAATGTTGTGCAGTGATTCGAGTAGCGAATGCGTTGGCAGTATCTCTTGCTTCTTAATCAGCTTACTTTGGTTTTGATCGATAAGCCCATTAAGGAAAGCGATGGTACGCATTGTCTTGGCGTTCTCGGCAATAACCAACTGCACGTTACGGCCATTCGGGCTCACTCGAATCACATGGTAAGGCACAGTGCTCAGTGGCAAGTTCTTGTCATATAGCTGCAGTTCATTGAAGTTCACTAATACCGGATCATTAATCTTGAGTACCATAGGATGTTCAAGGCTAATACTCAGTCCACGCTTCGAGATATCTAAGGTGTGTCCGTTCGCCGCTGCGCCATCTTGTGATGTAAGTTGCAACGGTGACTTAAATTGGTATCTCGGCTCTTTACGACGAGTCTGAGAGTCAAAGTAGATGCTTTGAATATTGCCGACGACAGTACGCGGGTGACGGAAGCGGTTCAATTCACTGCTTGGAATGCGTGGCTTTTCACTCAGAAGATAGTCCGCCGCACTTTCGTGATCGCCAATCTCTTGCAAGATTCCGCAATGCGTCAGTTGAGCTGAGCTTTGAGCCAGCGTATCCGAGTGTTTAGCTAATGCTTGTCGCTCAGTGTCTGAAAGTTCGAAAACCGAGAACTTGAACGCCTTCCAACTTTTACGTTTGCCACCGATGTGCCAGAACAGCTGTCTTTGTTCACGAGAGGCTTCAGGCAGCATCATTGAATAGAACAAGGTCTTGTTTTGGTGTTCATGGGTAAAAGAGTAGATAACGTTACTGGTTCCCTTCACTCCTGGTTTCGCCAACAGGTTCATACGTTGCTCGTTGAACAGGGTACCCAGCGCTTGTTGATTTCGTTCGTCGTGCCAATATTGCCATAATGGATGGTTGTTATCCGTCAGTAGGGCAAGCTTTAGTTCGCTGCCGCTGAAAAACAGGGGTAGGTTACAAGTATGCTTTAGATAGGTGTGTTCGATTCCTCGAGTACGAGTTCGAATAATCCTATCTTGATTCTCATGGCTGGTTTTCTTACTGGTGCTATTTAAAGACTCATCGAGTAAGCGAGCCACAATATTGTTGTCGCTTACCTTGATGGTTCTTAGAAATTTGACCGCGTTGTTCTCATAAGATTCGTCGATACCCAAAACACGAAATTCAACCGCTTGGTTAACATCGTTTTCTTGGGACTTTTCGATAAGCTCTGAGAACTTAACGCTGATGATCTCGCCGAGGTTGTATCGAAAGGCGCTCGGTACTTTGAACTTTGCACCCGACGGGGAGATATCAACCGTTACACCATGTAGGCTTTGCCCTTTCGATGTGGTGATCTCGACCTGCGAGCTAATCTTGAGTCTGTTCTCTTGGCGTTTTAAGTCGTAACCTAGGTTAATAGCTTCCGCTTCGTACGGGCTATTGGCGCTAGTAATGTCGTGGTTACCTTGAGAAGATGTTTTAACAACGCTCAGAGGCTGAGTTCGCGGAGTCATTACTAACTCCCATGCGCCTTCTGTGTAACCTTTAAACTTTTTCGTACCACGTTGATATGCGTTTAAAGCGATATCATCGAGCCAGTGCTTACGGCCATCGAGAGTGAACTGACGACACTCATTATCAATACGCCCGCGTAAATCAATGCTCTTTGTACACGGAGCCATGATACGATTCAGTTCCATTTTAACGAGCAGCTTCAGAGACGGCGATTCCCCTTCTGTCATTTGAGAAAGAAGGAATTCGAAATCTTCGGCGTGGTAAGCCGGGATTAAACGTTCTGCTACAGATAGAATTTCAGATTGCTGCATACTTTTCTTGTTAGAATGGACGGTGCGTTTATGTTATCGACTAGTTTAAATCGATCTTTAAGTATAAGTGGTATGACTGCAACTTTTATTTTTATCCGTACGGTCAAATAAGTCACAAATTGACAACATCATTGTGTAATTGAGTAAATTATTGAGGTTTTATGGCGAAGGCAAAGCGAGCTTATGTGTGTAATGACTGTGGTGCCGATTTTCCACGTTGGCAGGGGCAGTGCAATGCATGTGGTGCTTGGAACACGATTACAGAAGTTAGGTTAGCCGCTTCACCTCAGGTCGCACGTAATGAACGATTGAGTGGTTATGCGGGCGGTGCAACTGAATCTTCGGTTCAAACGCTGTCAGAAATCGATCTGCAAGAAGTCCCACGTTTTAGCAGTGGCTTTAAAGAGCTAGACCGCGTACTTGGTGGTGGTGTCGTACCGGGTGCTGCGATCCTGATTGGTGGTAACCCGGGTGCCGGTAAATCAACGCTGCTATTACAAACCATGTGTCAGCTTTCTTCTCAATTACCGACTCTCTATGTAACCGGGGAAGAATCTCTGCAACAAGTCGCGATGCGTGCGTCTCGACTTGGATTGCCAAAAGAGCACCTAAAGATGCTCTCAGAAACGAACGTGGATAAGATTTGTCAGGTTGCAGAAAAAGAACAACCTAAGATCATGGTTATCGACTCGATCCAAGTTATGCACGTTGCGGATGTTCAATCTTCTCCGGGCAGTGTTGCACAGGTTCGTGAATCGGCAACCGCATTAACGCGCTACGCAAAACAGAATAACGTTGCTGTGTTCTTAGTTGGACACGTAACTAAAGACGGCACCTTAGCAGGGCCAAAAGTACTTGAGCACATTATTGACTGTTCTGTTTTATTAGATGGCGGAACCGATAGCCGTTTTAGAACGCTACGCAGCCACAAAAACCGTTTTGGTGCAGTGAATGAACTGGGTGTGTTTGCGATGACAGGCCAAGGGCTAAAAGAAGTCAGCAACCCATCCGCTATCTTCTTGTCTCGTGGTGAAGAAGAAACCTCGGGCAGTTCTGTCATGGTGGTGTGGGAAGGGACGCGTCCACTTCTTGTCGAAATCCAAGCGCTGGTGGATTATTCACAGCTGGCTAACCCACGTCGCGTCGCTGTCGGCCTAGAGCAAAACAGGCTTTCTTTGTTATTAGCGGTGCTGCATAAACACGGCGGCTTACAAATGGCTGACCAAGATGTGTTTGTGAATGTCGTCGGTGGTGTTAAAGTAACCGAAACCAGTGCTGATCTTGCGTTGGTGATGGCTCTACTTTCTAGTTTCAGAGACCGCGCATTACCAAAAGATGTGGTGGTATTTGGAGAAGTAGGCCTCGCGGGTGAGATTCGACCTGTACCGAGCGGACAAGAGCGTTTAAATGAAGCATTTAAACACGGCTTTAAGAAAGCGATTGTACCGGCGGCTAACATGCCTAAAGGTGGCATTCCAGGAATGCAGATCCACGGTGTGAAAAAATTATCGGAAGCAATTAATGCTTTTGATGAGTTGTAATTGAACTCACTTCAGCTACTCTATACAGCAGCAATTCAGCCTAACCTTAACGCCGATTAGGCTTTAGGTTAGCACTATAATTAACAATCATTTAGATTGTTACTACTGAGTGCCTTTTTCTATATGTTAGAAAAAGGCAAAGTTTTTTAGTCCCAAATGCATGCAAAGCTATCAGTCTTCACAGATTGTGATATACTCTGCGCGCATTTTATATCCTATTAACAGAGTAAGACAATGGCAGATTTATCGAAATACAGAAACATTGGTATTTTCGCGCACGTTGATGCGGGTAAAACAACTACCACTGAGCGTATCCTTAAGCTAACTGGTCAAATCCACAAGACTGGTGAAGTACATGATGGCGAATCAACGACTGACTTCATGGAACAGGAAGCTGAGCGCGGTATTACTATCCAATCAGCAGCTGTAAGCTGTTTTTGGAACGATCACCGTCTAAACGTTATCGATACTCCTGGACACGTTGACTTCACAGTTGAAGTATACCGTTCTCTTAAAGTTCTTGATGGCGGTATCGGTGTATTCTGTGGTTCTGGTGGTGTTGAACCTCAATCAGAAACTAACTGGCGCTACGCTAACGAATCAGAAGTATCTCGTCTGATATTCGTTAACAAACTAGACCGTATGGGTGCAGACTTCTACAACGTTGTTGACCAAGTTAAAAACGTTCTAGGTGCAACTCCTCTAGTAATGGTTCTACCAATCGGCCGTGAAGACGAGTTCGTTGGTGTTGTAGACCTACTAAGCCGTAAAGCATACGTTTGGGATGACACTGGTCTTCCTGAAAACTACGAAATCAAAGATGTTCCAGCGGACATGGTTGATGACGTTGAGCAATACCGTGAAGAGCTAATCGAAACTGCTGTAGAGCAAGACGATGACCTAATGGAAGCTTACATGGAAGGTGAAGAGCCTTCTATTGAAGACGTTAAGCGTTGTATCCGTAAAGGTACTCGTGATATCGCATTCTTCCCAACGTTCTGTGGTTCTGCGTTCAAGAACAAAGGTATGCAACTTATCCTTGATGCTGTAGTAGATTACCTACCAGCACCAACTGAAGTTGACCCTCAGCCTCTAATGGATGAGAACGGTGAAGAAACTGGCGAACACGCTATCGTTTCTACAGAAGAGACTTTCAAAGCGCTTGCATTCAAAATCATGGATGACCGCTTCGGTGCTCTAACTTTCGTTCGTATTTACTCTGGTAAACTGAACAAAGGTGACACGATTCTTAACTCATTCACTGGCAAGACTGAACGTGTTGGCCGTATGGTTGAGATGCAAGCTGATGACCGTAACGAACTAACTAGCGCACAAGCTGGTGACATCATTGCGATCGTTGGTATGAAGAACGTGCAAACTGGTCACACTCTATGTGATCCTAAGCACCAAGTAACGCTTGAGCCAATGGTATTCCCAACTCCAGTAATCTCAATCGCTGTATCTCCAAAAGATAAAGGCGGTTCTGAGAAAATGGGTATCGCTATCGGTAAAATGGTTGCAGAAGATCCATCTTTCCAAGTTGAGACTGACGAAGAGACTGGCGAAACTATCCTGAAAGGTATGGGTGAACTTCACCTAGACATCAAGGTAGATATCCTTAAGCGTACATACGGCGTTGACCTAACTGTAGGTGCTCCTCAAGTTGCTTACCGTGAAACTATCACTCAAGCAATTGAAGATAGCTACACGCACAAGAAGCAATCTGGTGGTTCTGGTCAATTCGGTAAGATCGATTACCGTATCAAACCAGGCGAAGCAGGTTCTGGCTTCAAGTTCAACTCTGTAGTTGTGGGCGGTAACGTTCCTAAAGAATTCTGGCCTGCAGTTGAGAAAGGCTTCGCATCTATGATGGAAAACGGCGTACTAGCTGGCTTCCCAACTCTAGACGTTGAAGTTGAACTTTTCGATGGTGGTTTCCACGCAGTCGATTCATCTGCTATCGCATTTGAAATCGCAGCGAAAGGCGCATTCCGTCAATCTATGCCTAAAGCTGGCGCGCAACTTCTTGAGCCAATCATGAACGTTGACGTGTTCACTCCAGACGATCACGTTGGTGATGTTATCGGTGACCTTAACCGTCGTCGTGGCATGATCAAAGATCAACAAGCTGGCGTTACTGGTGTTCGTATTAAAGCTGACGTACCTCTTTCTGAGATGTTCGGCTACATCGGTCACCTACGTACTATCACTTCTGGTCGTGGCCAATTCTCTATGGAATTCGCACAATACGCACCATGTCCAACTAACGTTGCTGACGAAGTGATTGCAAAAGTTAAAGCAGAAAAAGAAGCTGGTAAGTAATTAGCCCTTTTCTCAATTAGCTAAAAAAGCCCCGCAAGTGAAAGCTTGCGGGGCTTTTTATTTTCAACAAAACTAATTCTGCTCTCTTATCTTAAGTGCTTATATCCAAAAACTTAAAGTTACAGTGATGCATTAATTTCTTTTCATAGGATAGTGGTAGAGCCATATACGGTGTTCGTTAATATTTTTAGCTGTCCACTGACTAAACCGTAGGTTTCTTCATCACGTGTATCTATGGCATAGCTTTAACTTCAACCGTTATCGTATCTTGATATTTACCAGCTCTCGCAAAGTCTATGTTACCTAGCATTACTTCAAGGGGGAGCCCCCAACGCTTGGTTTCATCATTGTTTGAGAAGGTATAAACTGACTTCCGGTTTACCAAAGCATTATTAAATCGCAACGTATATGGGATCGAGATATTGGGTTCCGACTTCTGCTTTAACTCTCCATATTTTTGCTTTACAACTAACCTTACATTCGAGTTTGAAAGAAGATCAAAATCAGAACGGTAGGTGCGGTTAGATTCAAGATCACCAAGTTGGAAGCGATAACCTGAGCTCCCTGAACGTTGAACGTGTGGCGCATTTGGCACTGAGTTGAAAGCTACAAACGCTGGGACTTTGAGTTTAACTTTGGCATTTTTGGTCTCTTGCTTTCTATCTAAGGAAATAGAGGCTTCAAGAAGTCCGTTATAGTTACCAGATGCTGCTACTTTAGCTTCTGGTACCTTTATCCAAAACTTCGTCCTTTGGCTATTATCCAGAGGTAGTTGAAAACCTTTGCTAGGAAAGTGACTCAATTGACGGAAGTTCTTGTCCAGAATAGTAAGGGGCAAATTCGTTCCAATTGAACTTAAGTAGCTAGATTGTTTATTGTTGACCGATACTATGGCCATTGGGAATCGACAGTTCTGAATATCACGTGACAACTCTAAATAAACAGGAATATAAGCGCCTAAATCTCGCTTAAATTCAACATTGCTTCTGTCGATGTTTAGCATCCACTTGCCATTGCATTCGGCGGCCCAAATTGGTTGAGATAACATGGCTAAACCGAACACTGAGATCTTTAGAAAGTGTTTCATGGTTTATCCCTCTTTAATAAGTAAAGTTGGTAGATAAATCAGGTTGTCATTGATTTCTGGGACGTTCAATTTTGTTGGGCTAAAGCCATCTATGACGATGGTGTAGTTGCCCGGTGCAACGCCTTCCACAACGAACCTGCCTGATCGATTAGTGAAAAATTCATACGTTTTCTGTTGTCCAACCAACTGACCTTGGAAGAGCTTTAATGGTTTTTCTTGTCCGATCTCAATTTTACCAATGATGGTTTTCGATGCTGCCGATCCGATTTTTATTAGATGGCCTGTTTGTGATCCTGGCGTAATGCTGTACTCGTGGTCGCCAAAGTCATAACCTATCGGTGCGTCTGGCACATCAATGTAGATACTGGACAATTGGTGCCCTCCAGACAACTGAACGGCATTACTAATAGTATAGGTAGATATTGCTTCTGCAGGATCATCTGCAACCGCATTAATTTCTACATCAGCATCTAACGAGTTATGAACGGCAATAATTACCACTGGACCATTGATGGGACGTGACCAAGCTAAGTTACCGTCAGCCAGGGTAAGCGCTGTACTTGCTCGTAAAGAAGCGGTTTGGTAGTTTGCTGAGTTATCAAATGCTAGGTGAGAAACCTTAGCATCTGTGATAAAACGGTTTGCCACATAATTACCCTCGAAAGAGTAAGTTTGAGAGTCGCTCTCGCCTTCAGCAGTCATCGCATAGCCATAACTGCCCGTATAGTCCTCTGATGGGCGTTGAAATTGAGCTCGATAGGTATCTGGTTCGTTGGAGTAGGATATATTTGCATTGTATTCTCCATTGTCAGAGTTCCAGTCCCAATCTGCTGAAAAAGTAAAACGGGTTTCGTCAATGTTTTCATTTGGGTTATCTTCTTTCTCTATACCAGCAGAGAGTGATATATTATAAAATTGCCAAGCAACTTCAGTAGAAGCCTGCCATTGCACTTCAGCCTCTTCAAAATCACGATAGTCACCGCTCAGGATTAAACTAAGGTTATCCGTAATACTGAAAACGTAGTTTGAAAAGACACGAAGTCCAGTACTCGCATCTGCAATCTGCCAGGGTAGTGCAAAATAATTATCCTGGTATTCACTACCAAGGCGAAAGTTTGGGGAGCCATAACTGTCTGTTCCCCATAGTTGATGGGAATAATCTAAGCTGTAGATGCTACCTGTATCGTTATTGGGCTTGTTGTTTTGTGCTGAAGCTCTAACGCCTAAATTCCCCCAATCAGAACCTATTGTTGCAATCACGCCTAGTTGCTGTCCTTCAGGGTGATACAAAGCGTTTGCACCGGCTGTTAAGGTATCGCTAATACCATAGTCATAATAACCAGAAGTTACCCATTGCTCGTCGTCATACTTAAAGTTGTTATCTTCAATCGTCGACGTTAAACCAGAGTAGAATCCAAAATCTGAAATACCTTCGCGTAACAAACGCGAGTTAAAGAACTGGCTATAAACGATGGTATCGGTTCGACCTGATTGATAACTAATATCCAACCGAACATCATTGGTACCAGAAACGAGAGGCAAGTCGTCTAGTGTATATCGACCTGGAGGTAAGCGAATTTCAGTGAGAAAAACGTCGTTAATATAGACTTCTATATCAGCACTCTCATTCAGTACCAGTGGTTGAGTTCCGCCATTTTGGATATTCCGGGTAGGTTGTAAGTCTTGGTACAAACGTTCAAAAGCAAGTCCACCGAGAGGTGTACTAGGAAGGTGTCCGGCACTTGCTTGGGTTACATCGCCAAAGGTAAGTCGAAAAGGGGTTGTCGGTTCATCGAAGAAAAGACGAGCTTCGCCACGATAGACGTCAGAGTTGATATCGTTACCACCAGTAACAAAACCGGAAATGTCAATATTAGCGCCTCGAACGCCGCCAATATTGGTTTTTAATAACCATTCACCAAGCCACGTTTGGGTGTCCTCTGTATTAGAGTCGTTAAACAAGGAGTAGTCAGTACTGGCATTTAATGTATTTTGCATTGTCCAAACAGCGCTTTCTGAGTATTGGGCGGGTTCATATTTGCTACCAAACGAAAGCAAAAACTCAGCAGCAGCGGTTTCATCAATAACTAGGTTAATATTTTGATCGGAGGAATTGAAGGTTGCACTGATACCCATATGGTTCAGTTGTTCTATCGTAATGTACTCTTCGGAGAAATTTCGTAGCGCCACCAATGTCTCAGGGTTGATCAGCTTTTCAGTTGCCTGCACAAGCTGTTCTACGTTAATGGATCCAACAGTCATACCATCAGAATACGCATTTACTTCGCCGATAGTGTTTTCCCCCCAAGTTACTGGGAATGGGAACAACCAACTTTGCGCGAGCGCGGTTTGTATAACAGTAATGAGAGTGAGACATAAAATGAGATTTTTCATGAAAACCTCACTAGTCTATTGTTTTAACAGAAACTTTCTCTGGCTGCCCTAATTCACTTGGTAAGGTGTACTTGACGGTTGTTCCTGGCATTAAGTAAGCGCTTGTCTTTTTACTTAATACTTCCCAATCGACCGTTTTGTTTGCTTTGTCACCAGAGAAGCTGAACTCCATACCATTCATGTTCAGTACTCGTTTGCCATCGTTACGGATAGCAACCTGGCGATTTTGGAGTGTAGTAGTTGGAATTGATTTACTGGATGTGGGAGAGACAAAAACCAAAGTCGCAAACTCTAATAACATGGAAATAGAACTGTCGTCATCTTCCTCAATTTGATTTTCTAGTTCAATTTGCGAAAAGACGATACGGTAGGTGACGGTTTGTTTTATAGGTCCTGTTGGCATGTAACGTACGCGGAAAGTCTGAGATTTTTGCCCGTCAATTTTAGCTTGAGGTGGAAGGACGAGAAACTCATCTTCCGATGGTGTTAAAATTTCTTCGCCAGTAGAAAAATCAGTTTGATAGACATTTACTTCTAAGAGGATTGGTTCTTCTTCCACATTAGTCACTTTATACAAGCCTTGTGCATTTCGACCAACATCATCAAGTTCTAGATAGATTGGGCTGACTTCGTACGCGAAAAGGGCTGAGCTGAACAATAAAGAAAATAGAAGAGTTATAATCCTAGTCATTGATATTTCTCCATAAAATAAACTTGGCTCGAGAACCGAGCCAAGTTTCTTGCCTAAAAGACATTATCCATAAAGCGTCATTCGGTTATTAGCTTGCTGGACCTGCTGCAGCAAGACTCACTTTGATTTTACCTTTATATTTACCTGCTCGTGCAAAGCCTGAATCTTCAGGTTGTACATAAATTGGATGCTTGTTGATTTTGTTCACCAAGTGTTCGCCCAATGATGGAATTGGCGACGCCGTTACCTCCATGCCATGGTCGTTTTCGGTGTTCGCCACCGTATCTGAACCAATTTTCACTGCGTAGTTAATTTTTTCACTCATATTGTGCTTGGTTACGCCGTTTAGCTGGTAAGCTGTTACTGAAAACTCCAAATCAGTTCCGTAGTTACACCATGCACGCAAGTTACCTACCAAAACTTCCTTATTGTTGAAGCCATTGGACCATGAATCCTCGTGCACTTTGTTCGCTTTGCGTAGAACGTTATTCTTCACATCTTTCTTACCTATTCGCAGTAGACAGCGTTTTGGAACTCGGCCTTCAATTCGAATCGTTTTTTGGTCCGTGTTACTCAGTGTCGTAAAGTCCACAGCATTATTAAATTGAACCGCAGAAGCGCCAAAAGAAAGTGAAGCGGCTGCTACAGCAGTAGCAAGAAGTAACTTTTTCATAACTCAATCCCTCGTTAGTTAAGATGCATATCTGTGCATCGCCTCTAAAGACTACGAGGGAACGGTTAGTCAAACCTCATCACATGGAGTGAAAAATATCGTTTGCATAGGGTGAGTTTAGAATGAGTTTTGTCATAATTCATTTTTCTTTTGATTTAACCTTGTTGCTACCTAGTTAGCGCTTTTTACTTGAGCAAGAAGTTCATATCTCGATCGTAAGTTTAATTTACGAAGTAAGTTTGATGAGTGAGTTTTCACTGTATTGATACTGACGTGCTGCTGAGATGCAATCTGAGAGTTTGAAAGCCCCTTTAGCATCAATGTGCAGGTATCCCTTTCCTTTTTAGTTAACTCTTTGTAATTGATTATATTTTCGCAAGCTGATTCATAATTAGGCTCATTGCTTTGATAGGAAGAAACCAGCTTATTTAACACTGACCTTGGGAACCATATATCTTCTTGATAAACAGATAAAATTGCTTTCGATATAAACTCAAAGTGCTGACCGACTTGCCCTGAAAAGCCTTTCTCTAGCCATACTGTAGAGGTATTGTCATTCACATTGACTGCTAACCAAAATTCGTTTCGTTCATGTAGGATAAATCCGTATCTTTTGGGGCATGGCATTGTTTGAATATCAAATAAAACAACCGTTTCAGGTTCGAGTTTCGGTACTTGCACAAAGCATTGGGAATGAGTGATTTGCGCGCTAGGAATAGATACCGAAAGTAGGTCTTTTATCACCCTATAGTATGAATTATTGCGGGTAAGGACATGAATGTCTAACGCGAGTTCAGAATCAACTTCCATGATTGACCTCTCTATTTACTCATACACAAAATCTTTATTAATCGCTAGGTTAATGGGGAGTTATCCCACTGTCTCTGGTTCAATAATATTAGTATTGATTGAGCATTATTCAATGGAATGGATGTGCTATTTGTTTTAATTATTGATTTTCAAAGGAAAATAATAAAATTGAATGGAATGCGCACCAATGGGTTCATACTTTAGTACCGTAAATGGTGCGTTTGTTAAAGGTAGGGACTAGCTAGTTTTTAGTTGGATGTAGATTTGCTCTACCTTGGTACGTGCCCAATCTGTTTTACGCAAAAACTTTAAGCTCGATTTAATGCTTGGGTCTTTTTTAAAGCAGTTGATGTTCACCATGTAACTCAACTCTTCCCAACCGTAATGTTCAACCAATTCAGTCAGTAGCTTCTGTAGCGTGATACCGTGAAGTGGATTATTGTCTTGTGTCATGAGATGTTCTCGCCATTTATTTGAGCTAAGTATACCAGTTTCGCTTTATGAATTATCCGACCATTTGAGTTCGTAATCGGTGTGGATAATCGAAAGCTCTTCTCTACCTGTATCACCAAATAATTTAACCTGAGCCTGCATCCATTCTTCGAAACGTTTTATCTTCTCTCGATGAAAGTAACCCGGAGGCGCGCACAAAAAATAATTGTATTTAGGCTTCAGCGCGATGTTTCCGATCCGCACCAATTTCTTTTCTTGTAAGTAGCGGTATACCAAGCTGTGTTTAACAAGCGCGACACCTTGAACGGATAGCGCACCTTCTAGCACAAAATGAGAGCCATCAAATTGCAATGATGTGCGGCCAGCTTTTACCCCTGCGACTTGTAACCAGAGATTCCAATCCATATCAGGCCAACGGTCTTCAATAAGTTCCGCTTTATGCAGATCGTCGATGTCATAGATACCGTGTTTCTCTTGATAGATAGGGTGGCAAACCGGGTAAATGACCTCGTCCATCAACCAGCGTGATTCGATGTTTGGGTAGTCTCCATGACCATATCGAACACAGATATCGACATTAGAATCTTCAAATGTGACTAGCTTATTAGTCGGCTCAATTAACATGGATAGATCAGGGTGGCGATCGCGAAAGTCGCCTATTCTCGGTACGAGCCAATGCTGAGCAAAGGAAGGCACGGTAGAGATCGACAGCTGAGTGGGGTTTGGATCTTGGTTGATGCGTCTCACCCCATCTTGAATATGAGCAAAGCCTTTCTTCACTTGCTGGTACAGTACTTCACCTTCATGAGTGAGTACTATTTTTCGGTGCTGACGAATAAACAAGTCTGCACCTAACCACTCTTCAAGTTGGCGAATTTGTTGGCTGACGGCAGCTGCCGTGACAAATAGCTTTTGTGCGGCGAGCTTAAAACTGCCAGTTTCAGCCGCCGTGTAAAAGTAATAGATCCCTTGGAATGGTGGGGTTCGTTCTCTCACATTAGTTTTCCTTAACTGAATGCCAGTATCTATCGTTTGTCGATGTTGCTCTGTTGGTCGATTATTGACCATAACAAAGCAAAAGATCAACAGGAGAAAGGCTATGAATACGATCACAGCAACAGCAAATACCAACCATTCATTTTTATCATCATTATCAATTAAGAAATTCTATTCTAAATTAGACCTGTACTTTCAAAATCGTAGAACCAGAAAGCAACTGTCTGAGCTACCCGATTATTTACTGAGAGATATTGGGATTACGTCGGAACAAGTCGAGAAAGAACTGAAGAAGTCATTTTGGGAGTGATTCAAGGTAGCGTAGCTTTTAACTCGACGTTGCTTTAACTCAACATAGTTTTGTCGGTGTCGGGACGTTTACGTTACCGTTCTATGTTGAGTTAGGTTGATGGTTTATATAAAGAAGTGAGAGATGAGATTTAACTCTCCAATAGCTCGTTTACTTCTTCGTGCAACCAATTGGTGAACGCGGTAATGCGCTCTTCTCTCGGGGAGTTAGGATCAAAGCATAGGTTTACTTGAACACCAGGTGTCATGCCAATATTAAAGGGCTTCACTAACAAGCCGCGTTCGATGAAGTCACCAGCCAAGCTGTCTGTTGCCAAGCAAACCCCATGCCCTGCCATGACCGTGGTTAGCCCCATATCAAAGGTTCCTACTTCCATCCACTGAATGGTGCTGCTTTGAGTCGATATGTTTGCTTGCCTAAACCATTCCTCCCACGGGAAACAACCGCTATCAAACTGAATCAGCCAACATTTGAGGAGTTGTTCAGGTGATGTGAAGTTCAAAGAGTTTGCGAGTTCAGGGGAGCAAAAAGGGTAAACCGGTTCGTTGATTAGCATCTCGAGAGTTAAGCCTTCTTCAACACACAGATCTTCGCCCTGCAGAATAGCCACGTCAATCTCACCATGTTTTAAATTTGGGGTGTCAGACCCTGTGAGCACCTTAATTGGGATCTCTGGGTGTTTTACCGAGAACTTCCACAGCCTAGGCAGCAACCAACGAGAAGCAAAAGAAGGGGGACTTCTAACAACAAGCAACCCTTGAATAGGTTCTGATTGGATCTTGTTTAACCCCAGCAGAACCTCTTGAAATCCATCAGAGACATGTCTAAAAAGTGTGTGCCCTTCATGTGTCAAAGTCATTGCACGCCCCTTACGAATAAAGAGCTTACATCCAACCTGTTCTTCTAACTGTCGAATCTTCTGGCTGACTGCTGCCTGAGTGACGAACAGCTCTTCAGCCGCTTTACTGTAATTGCTCAAGCGTGCTGCAACTTCAAAGTAACGGAGGCCTGAAAGGTGACGCAGTCTATTGTCCATAATCTCAGCTTATAGTTCTTGTTAATAATGATTGTTCGCTTATCGAACAGGTTGTTTTCATAATAGCGATAAATAAACAGGGAATACAAGAGAGAGAACATGAAAGCAATAACCTGCTGGGTCGGTATATTTGTTACTCAGGTACTTAAAATCAATGATAATACTAAGGTGAGGAAGCCGACTAAATCTAGACAAGTTGTTTGCTTGGAATCGTTAAGTCATCGAATGAGAAAGGATGTCGGCTTAGATTACGAGAGTAGTGATGCTGCGGATTATACTAAGTACTTATAATGTGAGCTTACAAAAAAGGAGCCATAATGGCTCCCTCTCGATTTTAATTATTCTTCCCAAACCACCAATTTATCTTTCGGCCAGTTATGACCAACTTCATGGTATTTCTGCTCAAGGATATGTCGCTTGATTTTGAGAGTCGGGGTTAACACGCCATTCTCAATGCTCCATGGTTCCTTAATCATCAATACACCTTTGATCTTCTCGTGTGAACCAAGCTGCTCGTTCATTTTCTCGATAACGCGCTTTGTCGTTTTCTCATAGCGAGCTCGATCGAAATTAGGGAAGTCATGCGGTACCACAAGTAGGATTGGACCAGGTAGGCCAAGACCTATCAAACACATCATTTCTACGCGGCTGTACTCAAACAGTTTGTTTTCGATTGGTACAGGGGCAACAAACTTACCTTTAGCGGTTTTAAAGGTATCTTTCTTACGCCCACGAATCGTTAGGTAACCTTCACTATCGATATCACCGATATCACCGGTATGAAGCCAACCATCCGAGTTAAAAGACTCTTGGGTTGCAATATCATTCTTGTAGTAACCAGAGAATAAGCCTTTGCCTCGAACTAGAATCTCTTCATCTTCAGCTATTTTGAGTTCGATCCCTGGACCTGCATTACCAACCGTACCAATTTTATCGGCTCTGAATGGGTAGTTGAGCGTGCTGTAGGCGAAAGACTCTGTCATGCCCCATGCCTCGGTAATGTGCAGGCCAACACTCTCATACCATGCGAGTAGAGCGGGTGATACAGGTGCAGAACCACATCCAAGAACGCGAGCTTGGTCTAACCCTAAGCCATCAGCAAGTTTCTTCTTAATGATGTTGTTGATAAACGGAATCTTCAGTAAGAAGTTCAGTTTCTTCTGTGGCAATTTGTCTTGGATTCGCTGCTGGAACAGAGTCCATAAGCGAGGAACTGAGATAAACAGTGTAGGGCGATGCATTTTCACATCATCAATAAAGGTGTCTAAAGATTCAGGGAAAGCCGTAACCACGCCCCCCATCACTGAAGAACCAAAGATGTAAACGCGTTCTGTAATATGAGCAAGTGGTAAGTAAGAAAACAGGCGATCGCCAGGTTGGATTCCAATATGATCAATCAACCTTTGAACAGACCAAGTAAACGCGCCGTAGGTGAGCATTGCGCCTTTTGGTAGCCCTGATGTACCCGATGTATAAACAAGTGACATCAGCTTATCGTCGTGATGCTGAGGGCGTTTGGTTGATGGTTCATGTGTATCAATGAGCTGTTCGAAAGTGTGTTGGCACTTCGCTGCGCTGTCGTATGGCAGTGAAATACTCACTAAGCTCGGATTGTCATCAAGTACTTTTTGAGTGGCTTTAGGATCGTCAAGCTTACCTGCAATCACAATTTTACATTCACTGTGTTCAATACAGTATTGAATGGTATCTGCACCCGCTGTAGGAAAGATTGGGACGCTGACAAAATCTCCTAACATCATGGCAAGATCGCAGATGAACCATTCTGCACAGTTTTTCGATACGAGAGCGACTCGATCGCCAGGTTGGGCTCCGAGTCCTTCTAATGCTGACGCTAATTTCAGTGCTTTGTCGGCTACTTCTTTATAAGTAAATTCGACAAATTGGCGGTTAATAATCTGTTTCAAATAGACTTCATCTGGGCGTTCTTCTGCCCATTTTAAAATCATGTCATTGGGTGTAGGGAGAGCTGTTGCTTGTTCTTGGCTAAACTCGTTAGGCTGAATCATTGTCTAACTCCATGTTTTTCGCTAAGTTATTTTTGGTTATTTTTGTTAAAATCATGTTAAATGTACCATGATTTTTTCTTTTAGGGAGTAAAATTAGCGTTTTCTGTTATCTGTGCAGGCACGTCTGTAGCTTGCAGGGGTTACCCCCGTCCTTTTCTTAAAAATTCTTGAAAAATACGACACATCCTTGTAGCCACATTGATAAGAAATTACAGCTATTTTTGATTCGGTATCCGCCTCAATCAACTTTTTGGCTAACAGTATTCGTTTATCGCACACAAAGTCTCTAAAGCTTACTCCAAAGTGTAGATGAAACTTTTTAGAAAAATAGGTTGCTGAACAGTGACATTTTTCAGCTATGTCCGTTTCTCTTATTTCCTTGTTAATGTTATCCATAACAAAATTAACAACTTCAGAAGTAAACTGCTTGGTCGGCTCCTGGTTGTTGCTATTCATGTCTCTATCGAGGTCGAAGTGTGCTTCAAAGATATGCTGTGTTTTACTCTTTAATTCTTCGAAGGCACTGGTCAGATGATTGTTACTCGTTTCTATAATGAAAAATATATTCTTATGATTTCGAATGATATTAGGTATCTCAAATGGAGAAATTAAAACTATCCGCTTGTTTAGGTTTTTACAAATAGATAATGCCATGGTAAGTAATTGAATTTCACTTTCTCTATTTAAAATGAAAAATACAATTCTTACATCTAAGTTACTGATAACTGATATATCTTGTTGAAAATTTTCCACAGGGAAGTAGCGACTAATTTTATTTATAATAATTGAATTAAACTCGCTATCTATATCTGATAGCAGTGGTGTTATTAATTTCATTTCTACTAAACCTGTATCATATATAAAGGGCCAGATGTGAAAATTTAGAAATAAGGGAGTTATTACAGAGATTAGAAGTACAACAAAAAAGTGCAAGTAAATGGCAAAAAAATCCTAACCGAATGTGTGACTCACCTCTAGATTTACTTTACAGGTAAACGAAGCCTGTTATGAAAATCAAGGAGAGGTTGTCATGGGTAAGTTTTTGAATAATTGCAAAGAATTCATGAAAGATGAAGAAGGGTTGACTGTAATCGAGTATGTAATCGGTGCAGCATTATTGGTTTTAGGCTTAACAACTGTATTTTCAGGCCTAGGAAATACACTGGCAACTAAACTAAACACTATTGTTGCCAATGTTGGTAACACTTCGGGTGGTTAATACTATCATGGATAAGAAAAGAGCAAGACAGCAAAAAGGGCTTACTACGGTCGAATACGTGATTGGTGCTGCTTCACTTGTTCTTGCTGTTGGATTCATTTTTTCTGGAATGGCAACAGCCTTACTTAGTAAGTTCCAGAGTATTATATCGAGTGTATAAATAGAAAATATGATTAATGAGCCTTCTGCTTTTTGGGCGCTGCTAATTGCAGTTTCTGTATACGATGTTGAGAAGCATCGTATACCTAATAAAATATTGACTCTTCTTTTATTTGTTTATTTTTTGTCAATGTTTGATAGCAATTATACGTTGGGTTTTTTCTTGTCTTCATTAGCAGGGCTTGTCGTACTTTTTGGGTTTGGTTTGCTTTTGTATTTTATGAGAGCGATGTCTGCAGGTGATGTGAAGTTATTGGGTGTTGTGGGATTGTATCTTGGGTGGGGACAAATACTTGATGCGTCGTACTTTATCTTACTTGCCTCTGGGATGATCGGATCCTTTTATTTACTGTATAACTACGCTAACTCAAGTAGTGTCAGCATTAAAGGTTATTTCCAAAATAAACTTATTTTATTGAGTGGTGTTTCACCAGTCAAAGATGAGCGTACTAATTTTCATAATCGATACTTAAATAAAGTGACAATGCCTTTTGCCCCCTCTGTTGTCATAGGATTAGCGATGTATAGCTATTTTACTTAAATCCGTTGTTGGTTGCTTTTTATGGGGAGAGATATTTATGGATTCTATAGGGCATCGTGCTCCAACAACTTTGACGCCTCAAATTTCAGCCCCAACGGTCCCGACATCTCTTGATATGTTGGGTGTTCCTGAAGTGGTTATTGAAAACCTCGTGCTCAAACACTTGTCTGCTTACCCTAAGTCGGATGTGTTAGAGCTCTCTAATTATTTATGTGTTGTTACCCACATTGTGGAAAGTACTCTGGCTGTTTTGAGAAAAAAGTCATTGATTGAGGTTTTTCAACCGACTTCAGATCTTTCTCTCTCATCGGCCTCACATAGTCACGTTCGTTATTCCCTTTCAGAGAAAGGATTTGAAGAAGCTGATTTGGCTTTTAAGCGAGATGCTTATTTAGGCCCAGCTCCCGTTTCGCTTGCTCAATACAGTGAGATTGTAAAACAACAAGATTTGAGAGCAGAGTTGGTGACTCGTCCACATGTCGAAGCTGCGCTAAGTGATGTTTACGGCGTAGACAAAATGATCTCTGTGCTGGGACCTGCAATAAATTCTGGACGAGCATTGTTGTTATATGGCCACGCTGGTACTGGCAAAACCTTTGTCGCGAGCCGTATTGTGAATGCCTTGCATACCTCCGTATTTATTCCTTATGCAGTCTACGCTCTTGGAAATATCATCAAGGTTTTCTCAGCACAGCACCATAAATCTTTAGATAGAAACGGGAGTACCAACGCTATCTCGCTAAAAGACCAATATGATAAACGTTGGCTTAACTGTGAGAGACCGAATATTCAGGTGGGTGGTGAGCTTACCATGGATATGCTTGAAGTAAATCATTCAGAGAACAGCCGAGTCTGGTTAGCACCGGTACAGATGATGGCTAACAATGGGATCTTCGTTATTGATGATCTTGGTCGTCAACCAATACCTGTAGATGCATTGTTAAATCGATGGATTGTTCCGATGGAGTATTCTTTTGATTATTTATCGTTGCCCAATGGTCAGCAGATAACGATGCCGTTTGTTCTAACTCTTGCCTTTTCCACTAACTTAAACCCCAAGAAAATAAGCGATCCGGCGTTTTTACGTCGCTTGGGCTACAAAATTGAATTTAAACCTTTAAATCAGCGAGATTATGAAACTTTGTGGATGAGCGTGGTCGCTGAAAAAGAACTAGAACTTCAAAATGGTTTCTTTGAGCGTTTGTCTCAAATGCACACGCTTCTAAAAGTGCCTCTTTTCCCTTGCTTACCTAAAGATCTCGTTGGTATAAGCAAAGACATTCTTTCGTTTGAGCAACTCCCACCTGTTATCACATTCGATATTCTTTCCATGGCATGGGAAGTTTATTTTACCTCTGATGGACACGAGGAAGAGAATAATGAATAAGAGTCAAGTTTTCCTACTGTTTTTACTGTCCGTAGTATTCGGCTTAGCGGCTGTATTTTTTGCTAAGCAGTGGATGGATGATCAAGTTCAGCCAACCGTTGAAGTTGAAACGGTCGAGCGTCACCCCGTTGTTGTCGCATCACAAGAAATCGAAGCTGGAACCATAATTGAAGAGCAGTATTTAACGACGAAGTTGATGGAAGTTGATTGGATCAATGAAAACAACTATTCGGATCAATCTGAGCTAATCGGTAAGGTTGTCGCTAATACCATTTATGCCGGAGAGGTGCTTCACAAGTTACGATTTACTGTACCAGGAGAAGGGTCAACGCTTGCAGCTCTTATCCCTGAAAATAAACGTGCGGTAACGATACGTGTTGATGATGTTATTGGTGTGGCAGGTTTCTTATTACCGGGTAACAAGGTTGATATTCTCAATACGGTTTCTTACGGAAAAAATTCTGCAGCTACTCAAACGGTTCTTAAAGATATTAAGGTTTTGGCTGTAGATCAAACGGCTAAAACGAATGAAAACAGTCCAATTATTGTACGAGCGGTAACTCTTGAGATGACGCCGAAAGAGGCCGAGAAACTTCTCACGGCTAAAAGCAAAGGCAGTATTCAGCTGACTTTGAGAAACCCACATGAAGTTGAGAAAAAAGTGGTTCGTCGATATGTGCCTAGACCAAGTGTCACCATTATCAAAGGTACAGAAACATCTAATGTGCGCGTCAAGGATTGAGGTGAAATATGAGAATATTAATTGCGTGTGTTTTGAGCCTAATTTGTATTTCGACGGCCAGTGTTGCGGCGTTACAAACGGGAAAAACAGTCACGGTTCCACATCATAAATCTACGCATGTCGTGCTGTCGGGAAAAGCGGCGAAGGTTTCTCTTGGTGATCCTGAAGTTTTAGATATTGTAATTTTAAAATCAAATGAAGTGTTTTTAATTGGTAAAAAATTAGGTGCGACAAACCTAATGGCTTGGGACTCTCGAGGTCGGTTGATTGAGTCTATTAACATTGAGGTTACTCATGATCTTAATAGCCTCAAAGCTAAATTATATGAGTTTCTTCCTGATGAAACTATCGAAGTGCACAGTGCTCAAAATCGTCTGTTGTTAAGTGGACAGGTGAGTAATCAACAGCAGATGAATGTGGCAATTAGAATTGCAGAAACCTATTCATCTGGGCAAACCGCTGATGAATCGAAAGAGAGTGGTAGTGAACAAGCTGCGGCTACGGGGGTTATCAATTTAATGTCGATTGGTGGGGCTCAACAGGTCATGTTAGAGGTGACCGTAGCCGAAGTTCAACGAAGCTTGGTAAGAAAGTTTGACGCCAATTTCCATTTCTTCCAAACCAGTGGTTCAGACTTTTCATGGGGGGCATCTTCAGTGCCTGCTGGTGTTCTGGGTGCGACGCCTATCTTTGATATTCCCACTTCTACGGATTACGGTATTTTGGGATCTTTCATTGATAGCAATACATTGTTTACTTTCGCATTGGACGTAGCAAAACAAAATGGTGTGGCGAAAGTTTTAGCAGAACCTAACTTAACCGCATTAAGTGGCTCAAAAGCTGAATTTTTAGCGGGTGGTGAGTTCCCTATTCCGGTGCCTGACGAAGATGGTATTACCATTGAGTATAAAGAATATGGCGTTGGGTTAAAGTTCATCCCTACGGTTCTTAGCGACAAGAAAATCAATCTAAATTTGGCCGTTGATGTGAGTGAAATTGCCAACAGTAGTTCGTTAACGATTGACCCTGGTACTACTAATGCGACTTACTTTATACCTCCTATTACTCGACGAAGCGCATCGTCGACACTTGAATTAGCCGATGGACAAACTATCGGTATCGCAGGTTTATTGAGTGAAAACGTTAGAGACATCAGTAATAAAATGCCAGGTTTTGGTGATGTGCCAATTTTAGGTCAGCTTTTCAATAGCCAAGAGTATGTATCTGGCGAAACAGAACTCGTTATTCTTGTTACTCCTAGACTTGCCAAACCAATCGATCGAACGAAAGTGACGTTACCTACGGATGCTTTCGTTGACCCCAATGACTTGGAATATTACTTATTAGGCCGAAGCGCTTACATCGCTGAACCGTCAGAGTCGGACTCCGAGCAATCTCAATCGACACAGACTGTATCGCCGACTGATGGTGGTAGCGAAGGCTCATTTGGTCATGATTTATAAGGAGATGGATATGATTAGAATAATGATGGTCTTTCTCGTGATGGTGTTAGTTGGCTGTGCGAACGATGCTCGTTTAGGGCACTCAGTAGCACTAGTGAAAACTGAGCAAACGTATAACCCTAATGCGACCCAAGAGAATTTACTCGAAGTACCTGATGGTACAGGGGAGCGGATGCAGACTGGTTACGACAGATATGTTGGCAGAGGTGAAAATGACCTGTCCGGAAGTAGTAGCCAGATCTTAGAAGAGTTTAATTAAATCTGGAGGTACTCACATGTTGTATCGAGTATCACAAAGTCCGAAAAAACAGAAAGGATTAGTGGTGATTATGATTACTGCTGCCTTGTTGGTTTTTTTAGCCGTCTCAGCGTTAGCTGTAGATATCAACCATATGGTTGTGAACAAAACACGGTTACAAAATGCGGTAGATTCAGCTGCTTTAGCTGCCGCAACTATTTTGGATAATAGTAAGGATAAAGATGCAGTAGATGCCGAGGTTGGCACTGCATTAAATGCCATGGCTGGCTCGACGGGAAACCACGAGTTTGATTTTTCAACCGCTTCAATCAGTATCGATTACTCTAATGATCCTCAAGACTTTACGGGCACGGCTACTTTTGGCATCGACGATGATGTTTATGTGCGTGTTCGAGTAGATTCATTGGGTATGAGTGAATTCTTTATTCAATTATTTGGCCTTGATAAAGAGGTATCTGCTAGTGCTGTTGCGGGCCCCAGTTCAGGGCAAGAAGTTGTAAATAACGTTGTACCAATAGGTGTATGTATTGGTGATGGGACATCTGACAATGATATAGATCCTGAAGATGGCTTTCATGATGTAACTGGTGAAGAAATAACGAATGTTTTTGGCTATGAAGTCGGTACCGTTCATGCTTTGAAAGTTGGAGATAACAAACTATCTGAAATGGGTAATGGAAATTACCACCTATTGGACTTTGGCTCTGGTGGTAAAACGGTAAAAGAAGGTCTAGGGGGGGACTATAGTTATCCTGTTGCAATAGGTGACGATATAACCACCAAACCAGGAGGAACGGTTGGTCCTACCGGTGATGGCTTAAATACTCGATTTGGTGATTATGGTGGAGGATTATCGGCATCAGATTACCCCACTGATTATGTAACGACTGAGCCTACTAATGAGATTACGATCGATGCTAGTACGGGAGATATCGATTTTGACGGCAGTTATACCTATGCTCAATATGAATCAGCGACTAACACATGCATAGCTAATAATGGTTCTGGGTGTGCGGCTAATGGTGTTGCTTGGCGTCGTATATTACCTATACCTATGGTGGATTGTTCAGGTAAAAGTGGCGGTGCGACTGAATTTACGGTGAACAAAATTGGTTGTTTCTTCTTGCTACAAAAAGCGCCGACCAATAACTCAGGAACGCCTGCAGTTTTTGGTGAATTTATACACTCTTGTAGCGTAGCTAGCGGATCTGGCAGTACTAACTCGACTACGGAAGGGACATACAAAATCGTATTGTATAAGGACCCAGATAGTGGGGAGTCGTAACCATGAAACTATTCAATAAATTACAGGGTGGTTTTGCAGCCATTGAGGTGGTTATAGCGACCCCGGTATTACTGTTCTTTCTGATATTGGTGCTGGAATTTGGCAATATTTTAGTCCATTACAATGTGATATCTAAATCTGTGCAAAACGGTGCTCGTTACGCAGTTAGTGAAGTCTATGGAACGATCGGTGGAACTATTGCGCCGACTTCCGAAATTCAAAATGTGGTGGTTTACGGACAGAATAGTGTAGGGACTGCGGTGTTATCTTCATTGACGACTGCAGATGTCACTGTCACTCAGCCATCTGGTGATAGCTATGTGCGAGTAAGTGTTACCTATGATTATGTTCCACATTTCTTGTCTATTCCCTTTTCGTCGGAGAGCTTTGCCATTCCATTAAGTGTGACTTCGGTTATGAGGGTGCTGTGATGAGAAAGTCAAAAAGGTGTATTGAAGGGCTTGCTATCATAGAGTTCACATTAGTGTCATGGCTGATTTTTCTCTTGATTTTTATAATCTTGGCATTGGGTGCCTATATGTTTTCGTTGCAGATGGTAAGTGAAGCCACGAGGAAAGCAGCAAGGTTAGCAACGGTTTGCTATGTAGCAGATAGAGATAATATTGCCGCAATGGTTGTGGGAGATATTCCTCTTGTAGGATTTACCGCTGCCAATTTAGAAGTTGCTTATTTAGATATTGATGGGAATGAAATTACGTCAGGTTACGACACTGATCCAGTATTTAGTACCATTAAATTTGTAAGGGCGAGTGCAACTGGATATGGCGTTCAGTTAATCGGAGATTTGAGTTTTTTTGGTACTAGTGGGTATCTTACAGCTCCTTCGTTCGAAACTATTTTGCCAGCTGAGAGTTTAGGAGTTGTTAGAGCTGATTCCGAAACAAGGAATAGATGTCCATGAGTTATTTTATACAGGAGTTGTAGCATGGGGGAAGCAATTAAAATAACGCCAAATGAGAGTGATATTGTGCGTTTGAAAACAAACCTTAAGGTCTGGTTAATATACAGCTCAGAAGGTTTTCTTTCACATATGAGTCTTGAATTAAAGAAATGTCGAAATGTACATGTTACATCATTTTCTCTCGCAGCAATGAGCGAGGAATACCTAAAAAATGCTGATGTTCCAGAGCTTATCTTTGTAGAAGCAAGTGGAAGTTGGGCACAAAAAATGGTGGAGTTACAGGGGTATGATTTATCGCTCGAGGATAAGGATTTATCTTTAGTTGTACTCGGGGACGAAAGTGATAACGGGTCATTAAAAATTGCGCTTCGCTTAGGAGCCTCAGATTTCTTATCTCATAATGTCACTATTTCAGACTTACTCCCTTTGCTTAAGAAAACGGCTTCCGAAAAGCTTGAAAACTCCAGTTATGGAGAATTTATCTTGTTTTTGAACACCAAGGGAGGGATGGGAGCAACCACTTTAGCGTTAAATACCGCTATTGAGATGGCTAATCAACACCCAAATGAAGTTCTCTTACTCGATATTGATCTCCAATTTGGAGTAATTCCTGATTACTTAAATATTATTCCCACTTACAGCGTTTCTGATGCAATAAATAGCGCGAATGACCTAGATGAAATCTCCTTAGGTACTTTGGTCAATAAACATGAATCTGGTCTTCATGTTCTAAGCTTTAAACATGAAAACAATGCTGATGATTTCGAGCAGGCACAAAAAATAGGCAGACTGCTGCCTATATTGCGCCGTTTTTACCCTTATGTGGTGATCGACCTATCTAGAGGGTTAGATCATGTATTTGCATCTGCTATATCACCTGCAACGAAAGTGCTTCTGGTTTTACAGCAGAGTTTAGTGTCAGTAAAAAACACAAGTAGATTAATTAAGTCTCTGAAGTTTGAGTACGGCTTACAAAGCGACGCAATAGAGGTAATCCTTAACCGTTACGAAAAACGACATTCTATAAAGTTAAAAGACATTGAGCAGGCGGTGGGCAATCACGACATCCACCTGATGCCTAATGATTTTAAAGTGGCACTAGAGAGTGCCAATTTGGGGCAACCGTTAGTTCAGTCGAGAAAGAAAAGCTCAATTACTCGTTCTATCATCGATTTGTCTCACGTTCTTTCACCACCAGAGCAAGAAGAAAAAGGCTGGTTGAAAAAGTGGTTTTCATAACGGGTAGATGAATAGTGAACACGAGGGATTGTGATGTTCTTTAAACGAAAAAATGTAAATCCAGAGTTTGAAAAAAGAGTAGAACAGATTTCGCATGACTCAGAAGATACCAACCCTGTTGAGCGTTTATCCAGTGTTGATACGTCTAGTCAATCTCGCAGTTCTGAAGCGAATGTAGAAAAGGAAAAGGCGATTGATGAAGCTCGAAAAGTGTTAGAGCAAGAGTTATCAATCAAACACTTTTTTCATAAGCAACTGCTTGAGACCCTAGATTTAGGATTACTCTCAAGTTTGGAAAAAGAGCGGGCTAAGGTTGACTTGCATGAAGCCATTTTACAGTTGATGGCTGACGATGGTAGTCATGCGCTGAGTGCTGAAGGGCGAAAGCGGGTTATAAAGCAGATAGAAGATGAGGTGTTTGGTCTTGGGCCGTTGGAGCCTTTACTCGCTGACCAAACCGTTTCAGATATCTTGGTCAACGGTCCTAAAAGCGTTTATGTCGAGCGAAGAGGTAAACTTGAAAAGACGCCGTATACTTTTCTTGATGATCGCCACTTAAGAAATATCATTGACCGTATCGTAAGCCAGGTTGGTCGCCGAATCGATGAAGCATCACCTATGGTAGATGCGCGCTTGGTTGATGGCTCACGTGTGAACGCTATTATCCCTCCTCTCGCACTTGATGGCCCTTCTGTTTCTATCCGCCGTTTTGCTGTGGATCGCTTAACGATGGATAACCTTATTGACTACAATTCAGTTTCACCCCAAATGGCTAAGTTTGTTGAAGCTGCAGTAAAAGGCGAGCTCAAT
Source organism: Vibrio sp. 10N.247.310.98 (assembly GCF_041467395.1). NCBI lineage: Bacteria > Pseudomonadati > Pseudomonadota > Gammaproteobacteria > Vibrionales > Vibrionaceae > Vibrio > Vibrio sp. 10N.247.310.98. Next base: position 78,560 of record NZ_JBFSUL010000004.1, read on the forward strand.
ATATTGATTTCAGGTGGTACAGGTTCAGGAAAAACCACCACGTTAAACATATTCTCTGGCTTTATTCCACGTGATCAACGAATAATTACCATTGAGGATTCTGCGGAGCTTCAACTTCAACAACCTCATGTTATTCGATTGGAAACTCGCCCAGCAAACCTTGAAGGTAAAGGCGAAATCAGCCAGCGAGAACTCGTAAAAAATACCCTGCGTATGCGCCCCGACCGAATCGTGGTTGGTGAGGTTCGTGGTAGCGAAGCGGTTGATATGCTGGCTGCGATGAACACGGGCCATGATGGATCTCTTGCTACTATTCACGCGAATACCCCCCGTGATGCTTTGAGCCGTGTCGAAAACATGTTCTCGATGGCTGGGTGGAACATATCAACCAAAAACTTACGAGCTCAAATAGCTTCGGCTATCCACCTCGTCGTACAGATGGAACGACAAGAAGATGGTAAGCGTCGTATGGTGAGCATCCAAGAGATCAATGGTATGGAAGGTGAGGTGATTACGATGTCGGAAATTTTCCGTTTCCAACGTCAAGGTATTGATGAAGATGGCAATATTATCGGCTATTACACAGCAACGGGGGTAGTTCCTCAATATCATGACCAGTTAGTCAAACGTGGACTCGACCTGCCTTTCGAGCTCTTTACTGAGACTCACGGTTAAGGAGAGGTTATGGATAATGTAAGCGTTTCATTAGGTCTGTTATTCATTGCGGTGCTTTTTATCTCTCAAGCTTTGTTATTACCTGCTGCAGGGAAAAAAGCGAAGCATAAAGAGTTGTCTCGGCGTTTGAAGGAGGCGCAACGTAATATCGATGAAGAGAGTCTATCTTTATTAAAAGAACATTATAACAAAGAATTATCTCCTATAGACCGTAAGTTAATAGTTATTCCATACTTTGCTGGATTAAAAAAAATGTTGGAATTAGCTGGTTTTAAATTAGCATTGAGCCGGTTTTTACTTATTGTTTCTCTTTGTGGTGTCTTGCTCACATTGATATCAATAATGACCAATCAAGAATGGTTTATTAGTTTAGCAGCATTCATTTCTGTTTGGGTTATATCTTATCTGTATGTACAAAATCGAGTGGCTTATAGAATGGCTCGATTCGAAGAGCAACTTCCAGAGGCTTTAGATATTATCCGACGAGCACTGCAAGCAGGGCAACCGCTTGTTCAATCATTTAATGAAGTTGGTGAAGAACTTCCTGAACCTATCGGTGCTGAGTTTAAAAATACCTACAACTTACTTAATTACGGTTATGACTTACGTTTAGCTATTTTACAGATGGCAGAGCGAGTTCCCACCGTATCAATGTTGGCTTTTTCTAGTGCAGTAATGCTACAAAAAGAAACTGGGGGGAATCTATCAGAGAACCTGCAAAAGGTATCTGAAGTACTAAGAGCCCGCTTTAAGTTAGAAAGGAAAGTAAAAACGCTCTCTGCTGAAAGCCGTCTGTCAGCATGGATCTTAACCTTATCCCCTTTTGGTTTATTTTTTGCCTTAAAGGTAGCCAGTCCTGAATATATCGAGCCACTTTACAAAGATCCTCGCGGTCTATCGATGGTCAGTGTCGGTATTGTTCTCTTGGCGATCGGAGCCTTGTGGATTAAAAAGATCATCAGTATAGAGATTTAACTTATGGAATTATTAAATATTGAAGTCTGGAAGCAGATGTTAGCAGAGTTTGGGATCAGCTCTCAGGCTGTTATCTATGCGATGATTTTGCTCACTACTGTCTTATTAACATTGACTATTGGGTTCTTGTTTTTAGGTGCTAGATCTCCTTTAGATAAGAAGCTAAGACAAATATCTGAAGAGGGGAGTACTGGTGGTCGAAAACCTTATGATTTTTCTAATACGTTAGAATCATTAAGCCCCTTTATAAGTAAAGGTAATAAAAAGGACAATGAAACTTACTCAGAAAAGCTGATGCATGCTGGGTTCCATGAGAAGAGCTCGTTATCAGTTTTCTACGCGTTGAAGGTTTTATCTAGTTTAATAGGCATCGTCGCTGCTTTTATGGTCTATTACATATCGTTGGGTGGAGATTACAATAATTTACTCATCATGACTTGTGTTTTTCTCGGAACATTTACGCCAAATATTATTCTGAACAAGTTACAAAAAGAGCGTCAGAAAAAAATAAGAAATGGTGTCCCTGATGCGCTTGATCTTCTTGTTGTGTGTACCGAGTCTGGGCTTGGTTTTAATGCAGCCCTTGGACGTGTCGCATCTGAGATCTATGTCTCTCAGCCGGAACTTGCGGATGAACTAGAGACTGTGTTTGCTAAAATCCAAGCGGGTGTCACTATGCCTGATGCGCTTAGACAGCTTATCGAGCGAACCGGTTTAGTCGAATTGGAAGGGTTGGTTTCTTTGCTTTCTCATGCATCGAGAATGGGCGGTAGCTTAGCGCAAACGCTTCGTGATTATACTGAAGACTTTAGAGATAAACGTCAGCAAGCCGCTGAAGAAATTGCGGCGAAAATACCGACCAAAATGTTATTTCCTATGCTGATTTTTATTTGGCCTTGTTTTTTCATTGTTGCACTTGGCCCAGGACTACTTATCGTAATGGACGCATTGAGTGCGCCGGGAGCAAGTTTATGATGTTATACAATAAGTTCCTTCTACTTTTCCTACCAATACTACTACTCGGTTGTGCATCATCTGATGAGCCAACGAATCAATTTGATGCAGAACTGTATTCCGGTAAACCGATAGATACGTTAACGAATGATGACCCTCCTTTGAGTGAGAAAGAAGCGATCATGCGTGGTGATGTAGCATTAAGGGACAACAACATCGATCTAGCCTTGTATGAATACATCCGCTCTCTGTCTTTTCCTGAGCAAGAGTTTCACGACAAAACGCTGTTTACTATAGGTAAAATCCATTCATCTCGTGGCAACTCGGCGCTTGCCGAGAAAGCGTATTTGGCGGCCTTAGATTTCAATCCAGCACATACCGAGGTACTGGAGGAATTAGGCGTTTTGTATACGAAGCAGCGACGAACGGATGAAGGTCGAAGTTATTTCTTTAAAGCGATTAATGCCGACCAAGTTCGTTTGAAAAGCAGTGAAACGATTAAAAACCACCAAGCGTTAAGCCAAAGTGAAGTCGCTAGCTTGAAGGTTGACAGTATGTCTCCTGCATCAGCATATATGGGAATTGGTGTGTTGGAAGATGTCGACGGAAAGCATCAGATAGCTCAAGAGTACTTCAAAAAGTCACTGCAGATAGACAAAAACTCATTCAAAGCTCTGTTGAATATGGGCTACTCCCATTACATGTACGGCAATTACAAGGAAGCGTATCAGTACACGCGTTCAGCTCTAGAGTTAGAGCCAAATAGTGAGAAGGCCCAAAACAATCTAGCCCTCATTTATCTGGCTTCCGGTGATGTTAAGAAAGCCACTAATATGTTTATGCGACATATGGATACGCCTGAAGCGTTGAATAATGTAGGGTATTTCCTAATATTACAAGGTAAGCCGGATGAAGCCGTTCCTTACCTTCAGCAAGCAATAGACAAGAAACCATCGTATTACAGAGTTGCGAACGAAAACTTAAACAGAGCACTAGCGGAAGTGAGAGAGATGGAGCAATAGTCGTTTAAATTTTGGCTCAGTGAAAAGGATATTCATGTCGCCTAAAAGTGAGAGTTTTAATAAAGATATCATTGTTATCTCTGTCATTTGGCTAGTTTGTGCCACAGTGATCTTTATTTACAAGTGGGAGAGTGTTTCAGCTCTTAACCTGAATGATAATGACGACTATATGCGTTTCGTTCAATTTCAGGATTGGATGGCAACTGGACATTGGTACCTAGAGCCAATGAATAATTTTAATGCCGCTGATGGCATTGTTATTCATTGGTCTCGCTTTCCTGATTTAATCTTATCGCTCGTAGCTTTTCCATTGTTGTTTATCGTCGATGATAATCTTGCTTATACAATATCCATTTCTCTTGTCCCTCTGCTTTACTTGCTACTTTTTTCGCTGTCATGCTTTTACCTAGCTGACCACCTCTTCGGTGCCAAGTATCGCTTTATTAGTATGATGTTTGCGATTTCTTCGCCTTCAATTATCCATTTTTTACCCGGTTCTATTGATCATCATAATATTCAGCTGGTCTTCGCGGTCCTATTTCTAGCTTTAACGCCATTGAATCATGAGCAGTTGCGCCATGCGTGGCGTGTGTATGCGCAATCTATCTTGCTGTCTCTATCTTTATGGACGGGGCTTGATAATGTTTTGCTATTCATGTTTTTTTTCGCGATTTACACCGTGTATTACGGTCTTGTTCGCCATGAGTGGTTTGGCTATATCTCTAAGTTGTATGCGAGTTCCGCTCTGTTTGGGATTTGTGCGGTTTTATTAAATCGGCCTTACGATGAGTTTTTCGTTTTTAAGTACGACGAAATATCATTTGTTCTCATCATCCTTTTCTTCTGTGGCTGGCTTTTCGTTAATGTTTATCATCGGTTTATGAATGAAGATAACAGTCTACTGCAAAAGGTTTTTCTGTTCGTATTTCTAGCTGTTCTATTTTTAATCCCAGTGGCAGTGCTTTATCCATCACTCAGCAGTGCGTTGTTAATTGATTACCCTCCAATACTTAAAGTCTATTGGTTAGACCAAGTGACGGAAGCGAAATCGGTCGTTAGATATGTCGCAAGTCATGGTTTTTTCTCGATAGAGAATTACGCTTTGCTCGTGATTCCTGCCACTTTGTATCCACTTTTTAAGCGTAAAAATCACCACTGCGCAATTTTGTATCTCATCTTTATGTTCAATTTAGCCCTTGCGATCTTTTGGCAGATTAGAGTCATGAGGTTGTGTTTTGTGCTAGCGGCTCCCCTCCAAGCATACGTGATTCTTCAGTTAGCAGATTACATCCGTTCCTCCATCATAAAAGCAGCGGTTATTACTTCTGGATCACCACTAGCGGTCGCCTTTGTCATTCTCGCGTTGTCGCCAACCGAAGAAATTACAACTACTCTTGATCAAAAGGAGCAATCTCTGAAGATTCATAAGGTGTTAAAAGATAACGATATAAATTCGCACACCATACTTTCAGGGATTGAAACGGGGGCTCCAGTGTTGGCAAAAACGGATAATCGAATTATTGCTGCTCCTTACCATCGAAATATTGTTGGGAACCAATTTCTTATTGAAGTAATGCTAGAGGAAGATCTGAGCTTAGCCGAACGGAAAATCATAGAGAAAAGCATCGATATCATTGTTATTGGCAATGATCCGCATTTGTTGATTTTAAAGGACTCGGCTAGCGAGGAGGCATTGATCAATAAGCTGTACAGCTCAGATACGCCAACTTGGTTAGATGTTGTGTACGACAATATTGAAAATGGGTACCGAGTGTTTCGAGTCAGGGAGAGCTCATGAAGAATCAAACCATAGCGGTGTTACTCCCGTGCTATAACGAAGCCGGAGCGGTTGGAAAAACGGTGGCTGACTTTCAACGTGCACTACCAAGTGCGACGGTTTATGTGTACGACAATAACTCTACTGATGGCACGGTCGAAGAGGCGCTGCAAGCTGGTGCTGTTGTTCGCCATGAGTATCGTCAGGGCAAAGGTGAAGTTGTGCGACGGATGTTCTCAGATATTGATGCTGATATTTATATTATGGCTGATGGTGATGATACCTACGACGCCTCCATTTGCCCTACACTGATTGAACAACTGGTTACTGAACAGCTCGATATGATCATTGGCAGTCGAGAGCGCTCTTCCGAGGCTTATCCTGCAGGACATATTTTGGGTAATAAGATGTTTTCGACTCTGATAAATAAAGGGTTCAATGCTCAATTGAATGATGTTTTCTCTGGCTATCGAGTGATGAGTCGCCGGTTTGTAAAAACGGTTCCTATTTTCAGTGATGGCTTTCAAATTGAGACGGAACTAACCGTGCATGCATTGCACCATAATATGTCGATCAAAGAAGTACCCACTCATTACCACTCAAGGCCTGAAGGCACGGCGAGTAAGCTGAATACATTGAGTGATGGGATCAAAATCCTCAACTTTATTTTGTTCCTGCTACGAGACGTAAAGCCGATGTTTTTTTTCGGTGCTTTGTCGGTGTTGCTTTGCTTTATCTCATTGGGATTAGGGGTTCCCGTTATTATCGATTTTATTGATACCGGGCTCGTTGAAAGAGTCCCAACAGCTATTCTGTCTAGTTCAATTGCACTTATCGCGGTGATGTCTTTCTTTTGCGGCTTGATACTCGACAACGTGTCGCGCGGCAGACGAGAGATGAGGATCCTTTCAATATTAAGAAGTCACGATCACAAGCCATCTCAATAGGATTCAGGAATGAGAATAAACAAGGATGAAGACAAGGAGTGGCTCGATTATTTGTCCCGTTTCAGTGATGAATATGACGAGCGAGTCTACGAAAGCAGTACAACAGGCTATGTGATGAGGGCGGGTCATATAGCGTGTGAGAAGCCTTTCAGTAACAGAGAGCATTTCTCGAAGGTGCTAGAAGTGGGTTCAGGAACGGGTGAACACTTGAGACATGTTCAGCATAGTTTTGACGAGTATACGGTCAGTGATGGCGATTCTGCCGCACTTGAAGTGGCAAAAAGGCAACTCAGTAACACCAGTACTTATGACAAGCTCGTTTTTAATGTAACGAATGCACGAGCGTTAGACTTTGAAAGCAACTGCTTTGATCGTGTTATTGCGACACATATATTGGAACACCTTTATGAGCCTCATCTTGTGATTAAAGAATGGCTTAGGGTATTAAAGCCGGGCGGCACTTTGTCCATTTTGATTCCTACAGACCCAGGTATTGCATGGAAGGTTGGTCGTTATATGACGACAAGAAAACTTGGAGTGAAAAAGGGGTGGAACTACGATTACATTATGGCGAGAGAACATGTTAATCCCTGCAATAATTTGATCGCCTTTTTAAAGTACTATCTCCCTGATAATAAACACTCTTTTTGGCCGTTAAGCCCAATCCCGCTAATTGATTGCAATTTGTTTTTTAACTTCCATGGAATCAAGCCTGCTAGTTAAAGGTTCGACGGCTCCTATCGTTCAGTCGTAAGCAAGAAGTTAGGTATTCACTAACTTCTTGCTTCGGTTAGATCTTTAGTTAACAAAGCCAGTAAGAGCGCCGAATAGCATAAACATGCCGACAAGCCCTACGATTGGCATCTTGACCGTTTTCAGTAGCCACACACCTATGATGATCAGAGCGAAGTCTAAACCGCCACTCACCGCACTTGTGAAGATTGGCTGATACAGAGCCGCAAGTAGTAACCCGACTACCGCCGCATTCACACCAGTAAGAGCGCCTGCCACTAAAGGTTTGCTTGCAATCGCCTGCCAGTTCTTCAGTACACCCAGTAGTAATAAGAAGCCCGGTAAGAACACAGCAATCGTTGCGAGTAGTGCGCCAGTGATCGGTGCCGATGGCATCAATACATAACCTAAGTAAGTAGCAAGTGTAAACATAGGCCCTGGTACTGCCTGTGCTGCTGCATAACCTGTTAGGAAGGCATCTTGAGACAGTTGGTCACCAATACCATTTTGTAGCAACGGAAGTACCACGTGGCCTCCACCGAATACTAAGCTACCTGCTTGGTAGAACAAGCCAAATACTTCAATGCCTTGAGAGTAAGCACTGAATAGAGGCAGACCAACCAGTAAAGCAACGAAAATCACGAGTGGTGTTAACGATATCTTGTGCGTCGAAGGTACTGTTTTTAATTCGTGTGAGGTTAAGAACTTACTGCCAACCATAGCAGCAAACAATAGAACTAATACCTGAGGCCAGATCCCAGGAATTAAAAGCAGAACAATCGCGGTGATCACACACAGTGCTGTTGCTATCTTTGATTGGCAAAAGTTTTTGTACATGCCGAAAGTGGCGTCAGCCACAACCACGACCGCGAGTAGCTTAAGTCCGTGGATGATAGAAATGAAAAGCGGTGCTTCCAACAACTGATTGCTCACTAAGGCCAATATCAACATTAGGATGACAGAAGGGGAGGTGAAGCCTACAAATGCGGCAATCGCACCGGTTAAGCCACCTTTTTTGTAACCAACCGCGAAGCCAACCTGACTTGAGCCTGGACCCGGCAGAAATTGACTGAGGGCGACAATTTGCCCGTACTCTTCGTCGGATAACCAATTCAGTTTCTCAACAAAGGTTTTACGGAAGTAGCCAATGTGTGCCGCTGGTCCACCGAAGCTAATCCAGCCAAGCCAGAAAAAGGTTTTAAAAATTGAAAGCATGATCGATTCCAGATAAATGTTTAGCGTAATTTAGGTGGAGTTGAACTATGATTCAAATTAATTGTTTTAATTGTAACTATGAATAAAATGGGTTAGTTGACATGGCTGATTTTAATTGGAAAGGGATCGATCTTAACTTGTTGATTGCACTGCAGGCTTTGTATAAAACGAATAGCGTGAGTAAGGCTGCTGAGCGTTGTTATGTAAGCCAATCTGCGATGAGCCATAGCTTACAAAGGCTACGAAAGTTGTTTGATGACCCTTTGTTTGAGCGTGTAGGTAGCAAGATGGAGGCGACCGACCGAGCCATTGAACTATCGAGCACAGTGGACGCGCTACTGAATACCATCCAGTCTGAAGTTCTGTTATCTAAATCGTTTGATGCAGAGACTTATAAAGGGACTTGGAAGATTGGTCTCACTGATTATGCCGAGCAGATGTTCGCTCCAATATTGTTTGACCTGATTAATCAATCCTCTCCTTATTCCCAAGTAGCGTTGTTCAATGTAAACCGGAGTAACTACCAGCAAGTCTTTGACGATGCCAAGCTTGATATGACGATAGGCAGCTTTGGTGAGGTACCAAAGCAATATCGAACAAAGCATTTGTATACGGAGCAACATGTTTGTTTACTTGATCAATCGGTTCTATCTATTGAGGAGCCGATGTCGCTAGAACAATTTGTTGCTGTCGAGCACGCGCTTGTTTCCCCTGCAGGGGCTTTAAAGACGGGAGTGGACACTCGTTTAGGTGAACTCGGCTTAAGCCGGAAAGTCGCGATATCTTCCAGTAACTTTTTAACTGTTAAACGACTCATTCGTGGCAGAGAACTATTGTGTATTGTCCCCAAGCTAGTCGCGCGCAAGGATATTGATAGTGAAGAAACCTTACTAGCTGTGAAGCCACCTATTGATGTTCCAGATTTTGATATCCAGCTTGTTTATAGAAAGGCAAAGCATTTAGATGATAAAAATAAACTACTTAGAAAGTTGATTACTAATGCGATCTCATCTGTGATTTCCGAATAGTTTATTGTGTCGGTTAATCGTCAAATTCATATGAATTAATTTTAGAAAAATCCGGTTTATTATAAGAACCCGACTATACTTAATTTACGACTCAAGGCAGTCGTAAAGAATAGGCTTTTTGATTTACCTAAGTAAAAAAATTGGTTATATCCTCATGATATAGCTTAAAAAACTACCAGGCTAAACGGACTTAGTTGGTCTTAAAGCGCTAGCTCCCCCTAGCGCTTTTTCTTTTATGTCGATTCTGGCAAAAGGGTCTGAATTCTTTTCAGCAGTTGCTCGATCTCTTGTTTTTCATAGTGAGCCGTCACCTTAGGTTGGCTGCTTTCTCTTGGGAGTAATGCAGTTTCGATATGGTGCTGCAGTAAAGCATCTTGTGAGTTAGCGTTGAGCTTCTCTGCAAGTACCACAGCTTGTCGACCAATCGTGGTGAAGTCTTGTTTGATGGTGGTCAGTGGTGGATTAAAAAACGCACTGTCCTCGATGCCATCAAAGCCGACGACCGCAACCTTGTCAGGGACTGGAATCTGCAGTTCTTGCAGTGCGCGTAAAACCCCTAATGCCATTTGATCACTGGCGACCAACACAGCATCAAATGGGATTTGTTTCGCAACGGCGTCTCGAATGCCAAGGTAGCCACTTTCCGCTTGCCAGTTTCCTTGATGTTGAAACTGTACCTGACAGTTTGCATCTGATAGCACACCCAACCAACTCTGAAGACGGATTTGTGAGGCACTGGATTCGTTAGGCCCGCTGATCAACAAGTATTCAGAGCGACCATTTTCAATAAGATGCTGAGCCGCCAGCTTTGCGCCCTCGGCGTGATCGCCGCATATATAGTTAACTTGGCTGTTAGAAGGGACATCAATGAAGATGAGGTTCAAGTGTTGATATTGTTCTACCAGCAATTCGGCGTCTGCACTCTTTAAAGGCACATTGAGAATGATGCTGTCGACCTGTTGAGCCATCAGTTCACGAATAGCCTCACGGGTGTTCGCGAGATTAGGCTCGGAAACAACAGAGAAAGCGACGCCATAACCCATATCATGAGCCTGCATTCGCACACCATTGGCGATCATTGCTGCGCCATGCAGTGCCATATCGAGCGTGACTAAACCAACGCTGGTGGACTTGGCTCGACTGAGCATTTGAGCACCTTTATTGGGTACATAACCCAGTTGCTTTATGGCGGCGTTAACCTTGTTGCGGGTGGATTCCGCGACGTCTTGTGAGCCATTGGTTACTCGAGATACTGTCTGGGTAGATACCCCTGCCAGTTTTGCTACGTCTTTGAAGGTGATACTCATCGCTCTGCTCATCGAATATTTTAGAGTGAAATAATCCTACCGAAATTTACCAAACTAAACTCTGCTCACTCTCAAATAAATGTCTTTTAAAACATTAAAAATGTTTCCGGAAACAGTCGATCTTGTGCAAATTTTTCGAATATTAAAGCCAATTTACATCACGATTTTGTGGGTTTTGGATACTAATCTGGCGTGATGGGTTCACTATTATTTCTATATTATGTTTACGAAAACAATAGAGATTAGTAATGAACGAATTTATTCACTTAAAGAGTAAAAACCATAGTTTGATCATTAAATCAGGGCGTGTTCCAGAGGTTTTGCATTGGGGGGCAAAGATCGCAAGTATTGATGAAGATCTTCTGCTTTCGACAGAAAGACCGATTTCTCAAGCTCGACTTGATGTGGATGTGCCACTTTCTCTTTGCCCTGAGTTAGGCAGTGGACACTTTAACGCTCCAGGCATTGAAGGTCACAGAGAAGGGAGTGATTGGGCTCCTGTCTTTAAGACCGTTCGTTACGATGCTCAAGATCAAGAGGCGTGTTTTTTCCTTGAAGACAAGGTTGCTCAACTGAACCTTAAGGTAGAGATTAAGCTGGATTTCGAATCTGACGTCGTCCAAAAGCGTGTAACCGTCACCAATAAAGGCAGCAATAAATACTACTTGAACAAGCTTTCTTCAACGCTGCCATTGCCGAATCATGCTAACGAGCTTATGACGTTCCATGGCCGTTGGTGTCATGAGTTCCAAACGCAACGTCAGCGTTTTGAACACGGCGGCTTCATGCAAGAGAACCGTCGCGGTCGTACTTCACATGAAAACTTCCCTGGCATGTTTGCAGGCACTCAAGGGTTCTCAGAGCAGAACGGCTTGGTGTGGGGCTTCCATTTAGGTTGGAGTGGTAACCACCAAATGCGCGCTGATGTACGTAGTGATGGCCGCCGCTTTGTACAAGCGGGAGAGTTATTGCTAGCGGGTGAATCGATTCTAGAACCAGAGGCAACTTACCAGACACCTTGGCTCTATGGCTGTTACAGCAATTCTGGTTTGAACGGTATTGCTCAACGTTTTCAGCAGTTTGTTCGTGACAACATTATTCAATTCCCTACCGATAAACCTCGCCCAGTGCACTTGAATACTTGGGAGGGTATCTACTTCGACCATAAACCGGAATACATTATGCGGATGGCAACGGAAGCCAGCGCGATGGGTGTTGAACGATTCATTATTGATGATGGTTGGTTTATTGGTCGTGATGGTGAACGAACGGCATTAGGCGATTGGTACCTCGATGAAGTGAAATACCCAAATGGCTTAGAACCTGTGATTGAACACGTTAACCAACAGGGGATGGAGTTCGGGTTGTGGGTTGAACCTGAGATGGTCAGCCAAGACTCAAACCTATACCGTAACCACCCTGATTGGGTGCTTGGTTTGCAAGGTTATCATCAACCCTCTGGTCGTTGGCAGTATGTTTTAGACTTGCAGAATGAAGCGTGTTTTGACTACTTGTTCTCTCGCCTTGATACGCTTCTGACTACGTACAATATCGGCTACTTTAAGTGGGATATGAACCGTGAATTAGTTCAGCCGGGCCACCAAGGTAAGGCGGCGGTGCATGGTCAAACTCAAGCCTTGTATCGTCTCGTTGATCAACTGAATCAAGCACACCCTAAGGTCGAGATTGAATCTTGCTCATCAGGCGGTGGTCGCATTGATTTTGAAATCCTTAAAAGAACACATCGATTCTGGGCATCCGATTGTAACGATGCATTGGAACGACAAGCCATTCAAAAAGGCATGAGCTACTTCTTCCCACCAGAAGTTATGGGTGCGCACATTGGCCCTGCTGAGTGCCATTCAACCAATCGTCGTCACAGTATCAATATGCGTGGTGTCACCGCTTTGATGGGGCACATGGGCGTTGAACTTGACCCGGTTAAAGAGTCGCAACAAGAGAAGCAAGCTTTCTCTCACTACATCTCTCTGCATAAGCAGTTCCGCCATATTTTGCACTCAGGTCGTAGTTTCCGCATGGATCCCGCGGACAAAAACCAGAACATCTATGGGGTGCAGAATGATGATGAAATGCTGATCACCGTGTGTCAGTTGGCCATGCCTGAATACGCTCTGCCATCACCACTTCGTATTAGCTGCGTGGAAGACAGTGCGCTGTATCAAGTGAAGTTAGTGGAGATGCCACAAACCAGTTTCCAACTCATGAAGCAACGCCCTCAATGGTTAGATAAAACTCTGACTTTAAGCGGCGATAACCTCAAAGAGATTGGATTGACCTTACCTATTCTCGACCCAGAGTCTGCCTTGATTGTGCATCTAAAAAAGATGTGAATCTCTGACTCTGAGTACCCCTACAAATAAAAATCTAAATATAAAAATTATAATCGGCAGCGAGGTATTGCTGCCGCAATAACTCAACTTAAGGAAAACAAAATGTCTATTACCGTTCTGTTGTCATTTTTGTTATTTACTGGGTTTGTAGTCGCGTTTACCTACAACAAAGTGAAAAATGACAAAAACACCTCACAAGATGGTTTCTTTCTTGGCGGAAGAAGCTTAACCGGTGGCTTAATTGCCAGCTCACTTATCTTAACGAACTTGAGTGCCACCAGTTTCGTGGGCATGAGCGCACAATCTTACACCCACAACATGAGTGTCATGGGTTGGGAAGTGGCTTCTGGTGTCACCTTGGTGATTATTGCTTTAATGTTAGTTCCTCGTTATTTGAAACAAGGTATCACCACCATTCCTGATTTCTTAGAGAGCCGCTACGACATGTCGGTGAAGAAGTTTGTGACGTTACTTTTCTTGTGCCAATACGTGATCAACATTTTGCCTACCACACTTTACGCGGGCGCTGTTGTTTTGGGTGAAATCTTCGATGTTCAGGCCCTGCTAAATATTTCAGAGTTTAGTTCAATTGCACTGATTTCGGCGACGATTGGTCTACTTGGCTTCTTTTACGCGATTTATGGTGGCCTAAAGGCGGTTGTAATTGCAGATACCATTAATGGTGTAGGCTTGATTGTCGGCGGCATGATGATCCCTGTATTTGGTTTAATGGTGTTGGGCGAGGGGAGTTTCGGTGCTGGCTTAGATATTCTGCTTTATGCCGCGCCAGAGAAGCTTCAATCGGTGGGTACAGAAACCGATCCACTGCCGTTCTCAACATTGTTCACAGGTCTGCTTTTGGTGAACTTGTATTACTGGGGTACTGACCAATCTATCATTCAACGCGCATTGGGTGCTAAGAACCTGAAAGAAGGTCAGAAAGGTGTAATCCTTGCCGGTGCGATTAAGGTCATCTCTCCGCTGTTTTTGATCATTCCGGGTATCATTGCTTTCCATATGTTTGGCGCTGATGCGGGTAATCCAGACACCATGTACACCCGTTTAGTTAATGAAGTTTTGCCTAAGCCGCTAGTGGGCTTCTTCGTTGCGGTGATGTTTGGTGCGATTTTGAGTACCTTTAATGGTGTGTTGAACAGCTCAACGACTCTGTTTGCATTGAACGTGTATAAGCCGCTATTCGGACAAGGTAAAACCGATGAAGAGCTAGTGGGTAAAGGGCGTATTTTTGGTGTCGTGATTGCGATTATCTCGGTATGTATCGCACCATTCATCATGTACGCACCAGAAGGTTTGTTCCAATATCTACAAATGGTGGCAGGTTTCTTCAGTGTGCCAATCTTCACTATCGTGTTTGTCGGCTATATCTCTAAACGTGTACCAGCTGTAGCGGCGAAAGTGGCGTTGGTGGTGTTTGTAAGTTCTTACGCTGCAATGCAGTTGGTGTTCAAAACTCCGATTCACTTCCTACATCAATTAGCGATTCTGTTCGTGGTATGTACCGCGTTGATGTTCATCATTGGTTACTTTATGCCGCGTGAGTCTGAGTACGTGATGCCAGTCAATGAGAATATTGATGTGACACCTTGGGAGTTCCGTTTCGAGGCTTCGGCTATTATTCTTTACATGGTGCTTGGTGCTTACGTTATGTTCTCGGATGTGGGTTTTGTATCGGACGATCCAACCATCATGCAAGTTTATGGCGTGTGTGGCATTGTTATGTTGCTCGGTATTTTTGGACGACTAGCAAAGCGAAAGAAAGCACTTGCGACCGCGTAGATGAGTTCGGGTAATTAAAAACGAAAACGCCGCTCTTTGGAAATAGGAGCGGCGTTTTTCGATCTTGTGAAGATAAATGGAAGGCTAAAAAGTCTAAAAAGAGAATCGAGTCCATTTCTTAGCTCGCCAGCGATAGGCCATGATGATTCCACGGAACCACTCGTCCATCGCGATTGCCATCCAAGCACCCAATACGCCATAACCCCAATGCACGCCAAGCAAATAGCTCATGGCAACCCCAATGCCCCACATGCTGAGAATGCCCATTTTGATCGGGAATTTAATGTCGCCAGCAGCCTTTAGACAAGAGATAAAGATAAGGTTAAATACTCGTCCAGCTTCAAGAATGATGGAACCTGCAATCAGTGCCGCCGTTAGCGCAATGATCTCTGGATCTTGCGTGAACAGATCGAGAATTTCGAACCGGAACACATAAACCATGCAGGTAATCGCGGTTGACGCGATAAAGCCAACCACAAAGTAGCGTTGCACGCGCTTGGTGATCTCGTCGATCCAACCCTTACCAATGTAATAGCCTGTTTGGATTTGGCTGCCTTGACCAATTGCCAGTGCAAACGCAAAAGAGAGACGAGCGATGTTTTGTGCGTAAGTAAACGCAGCCAGTGAAGAGGTGCCCATCTGCACGACAAAGAAGGTAATGCTGATCTGAGCCATGTTATAAGAGAGCACTTCTCCAGCGTTCATCGAGCCGATCTTCATGATTTTTTGATAGATGGCTTTCGGCACAGATTTAAACTGCTTCACTGGTAGATAAATCCCTTTGCTTTTGACCACACCAATCAAGATCAACATCCCTATCACTTGGCTAATGACGGTCGCGGTCGCAACCCCTTGCACGCCGTATACAGGCAAACCAAAAGGTTGATATAAAGCGCAGTAGTTACCGAATACGTTGATAACGCCAGCAATCATGTTGATCACCATCGGTGATTTTGAATAGCCATGACTGCGCAAAATAGTGGTGAGAACCACACCTATGGTTACATTGAAGGTGAGAGCACCACTGATGAACAGGTATTCTTGCGCGTACTGTTCGACTTGAGGTTCGAGTTGATAAAGCGGGATAAAATATTCAGCAACAAGAACGGCAATCACACTCAGTAGCACACCGGCAATAATGGCCAGAATGATACTTGCTACACCCACGTGAGCGCTCTCTTGAGTGCGGGAAGCACCATTGTATTGCGCGATTAGAATACCCGTACCACTGCTGACCATGGTCGAGACAATGATCAGGAAAAAGGATATCTGAGAAATAACACCAACGGCAGACACGGCTTTGTCCGAGTATCCCGATAACATGAATACATCACTGGTGTTGAGTGCGGTTCTTAAAAGAACTTCGATAAAAATTGGCCAGGTGAGCGCAACGATTCCCATACGTTTGTTTAGGGTGGAATCAGCATTAGGCATTTAGGTTTTCTCAAAAAAGGGGTAGGCGACGCTATAGTTTAGCTATTATTTAGTAAACGACTATCAAATTAATGTCCGGAAGGCTAATAAGGATAAATAAAATTCGAATAAGTCTTCAGAATTCAATATTTCAGTGAGGGTGATGAAATTTTTGAATGGGATTTCATAGCAAGAGCACTCTTTGCTTTTTGTGAGTAAAAGCTTGCCTGTGTTAGCTGAGTACAACGAACAGAGTAAAAGGATCATGGTAGGCCAAATGGTCTAAGTGCTTGTTTTTCGCTTACGTTACTTCAGATATAAAAAAGGCACTCAGCGAGAAACTGAGTGCCAAAGTCTGAAATTTATGAGGTTAGATTTTCATTGAATTTCAGAAGACAGGTATAGGTTTTTACTTACTCTGCGTCAGTAAAGAAATCGTTGTATAACATGTATAGGTGGGCAGCACTCCAAGAGAAGTTTGGAGCACCTTGTTGTTCACCGTTTAGCGGGTTGTAGTTCTCACGGATAGGACCGTCTTGTACCAAGCCATCGGCGTGGTCGAAGAATGCGCCTGCCATTTCAATCGCATCGTCACGGTAGCCGTAGCTGTCCATACCTTTTAGGCCGAAGTAGAACTGGTCTACCCATACACGTCCACGCCAGTAAATATCTGGGCCAAATGCTGGGCTAGAAAGCGCTGCTGTGCCCAGTGGAACGTAGGTGTTGAACTCTGAGGTATCTTTCATCACAGAGACCACGGCATCAGCGTGAGCTTGTGTTGCTGCACCGTTGAACAGTGGTGACCAACCCTCAGGGCCTTTACCACGCTCGACAATCGGTTTGCCTGCGCAGCCATTGGCTAAAGGCTTGTCTTCAATACGAATGTCATAGAAGAAGTTAGTGCCTTCGTCGAACATACAGGTGTTGATGTAGTTCGATAGGTGCTCTGCTTTTTCACGGAACTCTTTCGCTTCTGCGTCTTTACCTAGAATGTCAGCCATTTCTGCTAGGTACTTGTTATCGCTGTACATGTAGCTTGCTTGGTCAACGGACTCTTGCAGCAATGAATAGCCAAGCAAAGTGCCGTCTTCAGCGCGGTTTTGAGCGAATTCAACATCCCAATCACTGCGCTTGCCACCGTTAGCAACGTACGCGTCTAGCTGGTCTTTATCGATGAAACCGAAGGCTGCTGCATCATCACGACCTGATTCCCAAGACGCAGCGGTTTGAGCTGGGCTCTCGATGTAATCGTAGTTGCCTTCTGCTACCACTTTATCCAGTTCAGCTTGGCCTACGACTGTTTCGTGTTTATCGCCACGAACCACGGTGAAGTACATTTCACCTTCAGGTGTGTTGTGTGCTTTGTCGCGTGCTGCGCCGTATTCTGGAACACCGTTGCCGTTGTTATCACGGTTGCGTAGCCACCAGTCGTGGTAAGCCACTAGCTTTGGATACATCTCTTCTAGCCAAGCTTCATCGCTGGTGGTCTTGTAGACTTCCATCACGGCCCATGCAGCTAGGCTTGGTTTGGTATTACGTTCGTTCCAGTTACCGCCGTCGCCGCCACGTTCTGGGCTTAGGTTGTAAGCCAATAGATCTGGCACGTAACCTTCATCCCAAGGGCGAACAGGATCGTCAGCTTGAATTTGGTAGGCAAACATCGCGCGGATGTTATCTTTCGCTACATCTGGGTTGAAGTGAGCCATTGCGTAGGCTTGCTTCCATGTGTCCCAAGGCCAAGTTTGGTTGCCCGAGAACCAACGCGCCGTCACGGATGGTGTCACAGAGTCAAACTCCATCGCACCTGCAGCGCCACGCCAGTTACCGTTTAGGGTTTCCATCGCTTTAACCGCAACACGCTCTTGCTCTGGTGTCGCGTTCGGGTTGGTTAAACCCATCTCAAGATAGCCTTCCCAACGTTCTGCTGATGCGGCTAAGAAGTCGGTAGGGTTTGCCATGATCTTTTTGATTTCAGGCTGTTCCGCTTGCGCTTCTTCTGCCGTTAGAACATGCGAGTATGTGGTGTAGATAGTCGTCGATGCTTCAATGTTTGCCGTTGAAGTAAACGCTAAACCATCAACCGTGGTTTTCGTTGGAATCGACTTGTGAACTTGGTATTCAGACTCACCAGAAGTCAGTAGATCCCATGTCGAACGAACCTTACCGAAGGTCACCTTTAGGCCATCGTCGGTTGCGACGATTTGACGGTCATATTTAGGGTAAGTTTCAGCGATTGTTTTGTCGGTTTGTGCCACGCCTTCTTTGGCGTGCGTCTTTTCTAGCAGTTCACCATCCCACACTAATTCAACCGGTGAGTCGGTAGTGATTTTTGTTTCTAGCAGAGAGGTACGGTTTGAAGCAAAACGCATCGTCATTTCTACGGTCACATCGTCAGATTTTAGCGTCTGAACCAATGCGCCCGGTAGGCTATAAGCTTCCATAGTGAAAGCCACTTTTTTGCCGTCTTTGAACACGCTTAGGCGGTCGAAGTTATCAGCCATGAAGTTGATATATTCTTCGGTAAGCAGTGCTGTACCTGGGAATCCGCCCATGCCTTCTGCACTGTCTGGCAGCAGATGACCGTGCCATGCACCTAGGTCGAAGAATGGGTTAAAGCGTTGGTGGTCATCGAAGTCGTAGTCACGCATGTATTCAGGTGAGCCAGTACGGTCGATAACGTTCTTAAATTCGTTGGCTTGCAGTTGCTCTGTGTCAGAGCCTGAGCCTGAGATTGAGTTTGAAGCACAACCAGTAACGACAAGGGCTGCACCGATAGCGAGAGCTGCGAATGATTTATTCAGTTTCATGATCAATTCCTGTAATTACCAGTAGAAGTATTGCATTGCGAACACCTGAGCGTCGCCGATTTCAGTGTCGCTGCCTACGCCAAAGCGGCTATCGAAAGCAGTCGCAAACGCGCCGTTGCCGTATTCATACCAAACGCCAGCATTGATGTAAGAGGTGATTTCTTTGTCGCCATTGTCACCGTCAAAGTTTGCGTAGTTGTAGGCTGCAGATAGGTAAACGCCTTGTGCCGCTTCGTACCATGCACTGGTTTGAATACCAGACTCGCTACCGAAAGACTCTTGGTTGCCTTTATCTGTATCGTGCCAAACACGAGTGGCGAAGTTTTTGTACTCAGCACCCAATAGCAATAGTTCACCACCATCGTTGTTACGAACTTCACCACCACCCATTAGGGTTAAGTCGTCGGTCAGATCGTATTGGAGGTAACCATTGACCATGGCGTTCTTATCTTTCCATTGGTCTGCGAAGCTGTCGTATTTACCGAAGTGAACAAGAGCATCGTCTTCCGAGAAGTCAGACTCTGGCGCGAAAGAAACGCTGTAGCGAAGCTTGCCTTCTAGGTTTTGAATCTTCACACCAAGGTGCACGTCTCGCGTGTTTGAGATC
This sequence comes from Vibrio sp. 10N.247.310.98, assembly GCF_041467395.1. Taxonomy (NCBI): domain Bacteria; kingdom Pseudomonadati; phylum Pseudomonadota; class Gammaproteobacteria; order Vibrionales; family Vibrionaceae; genus Vibrio; species Vibrio sp. 10N.247.310.98. Next base: position 98,167 of record NZ_JBFSUL010000004.1, read on the forward strand.
GCGTAGCCGTATTCAACCGTAGGGTCACCCCACCATTGAACGTCATCTAATGAAGAGTCCATACGACCAATCATGAATTCTGTTTTGTTATCTGTGCGGTAGCCAGCGTAAAAGCGGTTGAAACCACCTTCAAAACCGCCCCAGCCGTGGCCCGTTGCCCAAGCATTGCCTTCGTCATCGGCTTGTACTGTCCAGCCCTCCATATAAGCAAGACCAAACCAATTACCGTGCTCGATAGCCAAGCCAGCTTCAATGTAAGTACCGTCTGTGTAGCGGCCTTTATCATCACCTTCGAGTGCCACGTGACCACCAAGGCCAAGCTCACCATAAAAGTTAAATAGGGTTTCAGTTTCTGTCTGAGGAGGCTGAGTATCACTGTGGTTTGCTGCGGACTCTTCCGCGTGGGCAGTGGTACTTAAGGCAGCAAGAATACAGCTTGTAATAAGAGTGTTTTTAGTAAAACTACTTTTCATTTTAATCACTTCTGTGTCGGGGTTATAAATGAAGGTTCGCAAGCAGTTCTGACTTCTAATATGGGGTGCTCTTCAAGGCGTATTGGTCAGGTTACTTACGATCGCAAAACCGATATTAATGATAATTTTGGTGTTTAAAATTAATTCAGTTTAAAATTGCGATCTGTTTTTAGTAAATATTTACTTTGTTTTTATTTTGACTTTCAGTTGAATTTGCAGAGGTATGGCTAGGGTTGTAAGTATTCGGGAGGTGAATTGTTTGATGGGTGGTTAGATTGTTGGTTCGAATGTTTTGATTCTTGAATGGCTTTGATTTAATCGAGATGGTTAGTGGAAATGTACCGACAAATAAAAAGGCACTCACCAAATGTGAGTGCCTGAAGTTTAAGTCAGAGTGCCCGAAGTTTAAATCAGAGTGCAGGGTAAACTAAGCGTTCGCCGGTTCAGGTTTTGCTTCTAGTTTTTTCTCTTCTGGAGATAAGCTTTTTTCATATTTTCCGTACTTCCACCACGCGTAGCCAAGGAAGATAACAATCCCGCCCACGTTGTAGAAGATGATGGTCATGATGTCAGCACCTGTTGGGAAGGTTGACGCAAAGAAGCCAACAGTGAAAATGCCGATCAGAATCGAGACCACGGTAATGCCTGTCATACGTGAGCCCATTCTGAAATCACGAGGTAAGTGATCCAACTTCAAACGTAAATTAAGGTACGCGATCATGATGAATAGCGGTGGCAACATCGATGCTGCAGCTGTCATGTTGATAATGGTACTCATCAGATCTTGAACCGTATCGGACGCCAGTGTCGGAATGAACATCAGTGGAATCACAATCAAGAACTGAATCCAAGCCGCACGCTCTGGAACGCCTTGTTTGTTTAGAGCGACCGTTTTCTCACCGAAGATACCTTTAGGGATTTCAGAGAAGAAAATCTTAACGGGTGTTGCCGTCCACATCAGCAGAGAGCCCAGCATCGCCGTGAATGAAACCACACCAACGAAACGGTTCATCAAGATTTCAGACAGGCCAAAGTGTCTTGCTAGCCCTTCAAATACCTGAACTGAGCCGCCTGTGAATTTAAGCTCTTCACGCGAAACAAACACGTTTGCTAACACAGATCCTACCGAGTAAAGCGCACCGATGAAGATACCGGCAATGATGATGACTTTAACGAAAGACTTGTGACCGCCTTTGATGTCGTTAACGTAAACCGCGACCGATTCTGCACCGCCTGCCGCCATGAAGATCCAAGTGATTACGCCAAGGAATGCCCAGTTGAAGCTTGGTGTCATGGCTTCAATGGTGATTGGGTCAGCTGGCTCGATACCGCCTACCAAAGCACCGCCAGATAGCAAGATGTAAGACATCGTTAGCAGCAGCATCAGTGATGATGTTAGTGAGGTGATAGGGCCCAGTAATTTCGCACCGTTATTCGAGATATGAGTCGCGACCGCAAACAAAATAGTACTTAGAATTGCGGTGGTCATTGGCGTGAATATGTACTCAAAACCTAAGAACGCATACGACGCGTAAGCGATGATTCTAGGGAGCAGAGAGGTGAAGAAGAACAGGTTAACAAACCAGTAGGTGTAAGCTGAAATAAACGCCCAGCGGCCGCCTAGAGAGCTTTTAACCCAAGAGTAAACACCCGCTTCAGAGTCTTTATTCAGTGACACAAACTCTGCAACGATCAAACAAAATGGCACAAAGTAAAAGATGGTTGCTAGAAAGAACATCGGAGCCGAGGAAAGGCCGATCTCGATGTTGTTATTAATGATGTTATTGAAGCTGTATACCGCCGCGAAGGTCATAGACAGTAGGGCAAATTTGCCTATCGTACTGCGTTTATTTTCGGACATGATGTTCTCCGGTGAATCACGTTGATGATCGTTATAACTTGGTCCTAGAGAGGGAAGCTCTAGGCCGCACTTTTATTGTTATGTTGGTTTGGCAAACACCCGCTTTGTTTTGTCAGGGTTGGCTCATTGTTGTTTTTATAGATTTACGATCGGACTTCTTTGGGATTTTTTTCTTTGGTATTTCAGTAAACTTATTACCAAAACAAATAGTTAAAGATTAAGAAGTTCATTGAAGAGATTGCTTGTTTCATGAGCGACGATTTATAAGGCGTGTAGGGGCTTTTTTGTCGCTTTCTTTATATGAATCAGTTTGTCTCTTCAACAAGAAGATTAAAGATTAAGCGGCGGGAAGTTAATCGAAATTGATCAAATATGTGACCTTGAGTAAATGAATTTAGTTAATGTTTTACCTTGGTTTTTATTTGAGTTTTATTACCTATTAATTGGTGTTTTTCGTGAACTGAAACCTTGACGGAACGCCGTTTTTATTTTTGGGGTTTGATTTTAATTGTCTGATTTAAAACAAAAAAAGCGCCTTGTTAGGCGCTTTTTTTGTTGGGGGGGATGCAGAGTGCTACGATTGCTTAGCGGTTTCTAGCTTTGCGTCTTTACCTGCCTGCTTCTTTTCAAAGCGAGAGATCCACCACCATGCAATACCAGAGAATACCGCTGTCATGAAGACGTTGATGAAGAAGGCTTGAACAAGGTCAACACCTGTCGGGAATGCCGATGCTGTCATGCTCACAATGAAGATACCAATCAGTACCGATACCACTGCCATACCTTGAACTCGAGTACCCATGCGGAAATCACGCGGTGTGTCGTCATGCTTCAAGCGGAATACAAAGTAGGCCACCATGATGAAGATTGGCGGTAGCATTGCGGTACCTGCTGTTAGATTGATTGCTGTATTCATCATGTCTTGTACAGATTCAGAGCCGAAGCCGTTCACCACAAGCATCACGAATACAAACGCGAACTGCCACCAAGCTGCACGTACTGGCACGCCGTGTTCGTTAAGCTCTGTTGTCTTCTCGCCGTAAACACCTTTAGGGATTTCAGAGAAGTGAATTTTTACTGGAGCTGCTGTCCACATCATCATCGAACCGAACATAGCAACGAATAGGATAATACCGACGAAGCGACCCGTTAGAGATTGTGAAATGTCGAAGTAGTTCGCCATACCTGTGAAGATTTCAACCATGCCGCCAGCGTAGGTCAGTTCATCACGAGCAACGAATACGTTTACTAGAAGAGAGCCCACTGCGTACATTGCGCCGATTGCGATACCTGCACCAATGATAACCTTGATGAAAGACTTGTGACCGCCCTTAACATCGTTTAGGTAAGCGGCTGCGGTTTCTGCACCACCGGCTGCTTGGAAGATCCAACACATGATACCTAGCGTTGCCCAGTTGATGGTCGGTGTCATTGCTTCAAGCGTGATTGGTTCTACTGGCTCATGGTTGCCGCCCAGTGCCATTAGTGCACCGATAACGTAGATTGCAAACAGAGCGAATACACCGTAGGCCACGATCTCGGCAATCTTACCTAGCCAGCTCGCGCCTTTGGTTGAGATGTGAGTTGCTGCAGCAAACAGAGCAATCGAGATAGCCGATGTGACGACTGGCGAGAAGGCGTATTCATAGCCCAACATCGCGTAAGACGCATAGGCGATTACGTTTGGTAGCAGGGATACAAACCAGAAAAGGTTTACGAACCAGTATAGGAAGGAACCTAGGTAGGCTGCTTTTGAGCCTAGTGGTTTTTTTAGCCAGTCATACATGCCTGACTCAGAATTTTTATTTGCTGATACGAATTCAGCAATGATGAACACGAACGGAATGAAGTAAATAAGGGTCGCGAGCAAAAAGATAGGGGCTGAACTCAATCCCAATTCGATGTTGTTGTTTACAATGTTGCGAACGTTAAATACCGCTGCAAATGTCATGGAGAGTAGGGCAAATTTGCCTAACTTACCGCGTACAGATTCAGACATAGTGTCCTCCGAGGAATCACGTAATTATAGTCGTTATTTCTCAATGCTTCCTTGTAGGGAGGAAGCATTGAGGCTTTGTTCAGCATGTTGGAGCCTTGAACGGCAAGGCTCGATACATACTGTGAATAGATAGCGTTATTGTTTATTTATTGAGGAAGTAACCGTCTTCAATGGTCACTTTCAGTACCACTTTTCGAACTCGGTTATCACCGTGGAAACGGTAAGCCTGATTGTTGTCAAAGATCGCCACTTGGCCTTCAGCTAGCTCACGAGTTTCACCGTTCCCCATTAGGTGTTCGCGGTCGGTTTCATCGCTATAAGCTTGGATCTGCTCTAGCTCTGATTTCGCTGCGAATTCAACCGTTTCACGGCCTTCTAGGTAGTAGTGCACGTCGAAGTAACGACGATTACCGGTGAAGTTTTCTGTGTTACGAGCCACACCGTCTTCAATCATGTAAGCCAGTGAATCACCAATTGAATACATCACGCCATCTTTGATGTTTCCGATGTTTTCAATCGCTTCTACACAGCGTTGCCATTTACGACCATCGCGGTAGACGACTTTAAATTGTTCTAAGTTCTCTAAAACGATCATCGCTTATGCCTCGTTCAGTTGTGGTTGAGCTTTTGGTGCATTCACCGTAAAAAACTCATCGCCAAAGTTGTGATTGATTAGGTGCTGCGCATCGCAATCGCCTGCTTGGAATGGAATCAGAGTTAAACCGTAGCGGAACTCGTCCATGTAAACGCGGTAAGAATCGAGCACTTCGCTGCCCCAAGAGTTAGAGCCTAAGCCCATCACTTGGTGATCTAGGTTTAACGTGATGTAACCGCTTTTCTCTAGCTCAATGGTGTGTTGTGCTTGGTGCAGGTTTTGGTTGGTGTAGAACCATGCGCTGAAGTTGATTTCTTGCTGTGGTTTTACTGCAATACCATTACCCGCGCGGCTTGAAAGCGCAGCCCAACGAACGTGTTGGCGGTTGCCGTTGTTCTGTGGGAACGGGTAGTTCTCGAACATGTCTGCAACGGTTGATTGGTACACATCAATCATGTTGGCTTGCTTGCTGTCTTGGTAGTTCTCTTCAGGGCCGCGTCCGTAATATTGGACTTGGTCGAAGTCGCCGTTGATGCCCATATCAAAACCAATCACAGGAATTACATGAGGGTACTCACCGTAACGTTCGCCGCTTAGCTCAACGTTCAATTGGCCTTCAGCATTAACTTGGTAGCGATATTCACAACGCATGCCGAAATCGAATACTGGTGGAGCAATGATGCTGGTGGTGGTGATCTCTACCTTGCCATTTACCTGTTCAACGTTAACGCATTCAAGGTCAATGCTACGGAAGTGCTCCTGCATAATTTGCAAGTGTGCAGGCTCCCAGTAACCATCGTGCTCTTGTTTATGGTTATCGATCATTGGCTTGAAGAAGTTGATTCGTGGTTCTGACTTAATCATCTCTTCGCCATTGACCAACCATGACGTCAGCTTGCCGTTCACTTTCGAGAAGTTCAGTGCGAAGTTGTGGCCTTTGATTAGGTAAGCTAAACGAGACTCTTCCACATTCAGTGCTGTCGCATTGTTGTTAGTGAAGGCTTCTAGCTGTGCTGTGTTCTCTTTCACTTGGAATTGATACACCGCGATGTCGTGGTTCGCTTCGCTGTAAGGCGTACGAGAATCCTTGCGCACGGTAAAGTTCACAAACACTTCGCGCTCATCAAGTTGTGGCAAGTTAAGTGTCAGTTCACGGCTCGAGTTTTCTGCCAGTTCTTCAATCTTGATGTGTTGCACAGCAATGGTTTCACCTTCAGCACGGATTTCCGCAGTGATGGTGTAGTCATCGATGTTTGAGAACCAAAGTTTGTTGTCTACTGTGAAGGTGCCGTCTTCAGCATTGAAGTCACGGATCTTCACTGGTGCGATAACCTGCTTGTACTCTTTTAAGCCTGGCCCCGGTGTTTGGTCTGGGTAGATCAAACCGTCCATGCAGAAGTTGTAGTTGTTCGGGTAGTCACCGTAGTCACCGCCGTACTTATAGAACTCAGTACCCGCTTCATCACGCGCTAGAATGCCGTGGTCACACCATTCCCAAACGTAGTGACCTTGAATTGCATCGTGCTTGTAGAACACGTTTTGGTATTCGGTTAAGCCACCCGGGCCATTACCCATTGCGTGTGCGTATTCACAGATAATGCGTGGTTTTTCATGTGGGAATTCACCGAAGGCATTCATCAGTTGAGCACGTGAGTACATGGTTGAAATGATGTCGACCACTTCAGCATCGCGGTCTTCTTCATAGTGAACCAAGCGGGTGTCATCAATCGCTTTTGCCGCATCGTACATAGAGCGGATATTGCAGCCGTAGCCTGATTCGTTACCTAAAGACCACATGATGATAGAAGGGTGGTTCTTTTGAGCGTGGATATGACGTTCGATACGTTCAACAAACACCGCTTCCCATGCTGCATCGTTAGTGATGCGGCTTAGGTCGCCAACGTTAGCAAAGCCGTGAGTTTCGACATCGGTTTCACCCATCACGAACAGGCCGTAGATGTCACACAGTTCGTAGAAACGTGGGTCATTCGGGTAGTGCGCAGTACGTACTGAGTTGATGTTGTGTTGCTTCATCAACACTAAGTCTTTCTCAACGCGATCCATGCCCACAGCACGACCTTTCAGGTGGTCGTTGTCGTGACGGTTTACACCATGCAGCATCACGTATTTGTTGTTGATGTAGAACAGACCATCGCGAACTTTAATGTCTCGGAAACCAACGCGCTGTGGAATCACTTCTAGCACTTCGCCGTCTGTGTCTTTTAGCGTCAGCAACAGTTGGTAAAGGTATGGGTTTTCAGCATTCCATTGAACAGGGTTCACGACATCGATAGAGAATTGAGTGTTCGCATTGCCGCCAGTCTGTTGGTTAGGAACAGTTAAGTTATCTACTGAGCCTTGGGAGATAACTTGGCTGCCATCAAGCAATGCGTACTCAAGAGTTGCGTTAGTCGCTGCTGCTAGGTTTTCTAGTTCCACTTTGCACGAAAGGGTCGCGCTTTGGTAAGCGTCGTCAAAATCAGTACGAACCATTAGGTCTTGAACGTGAAGTTGTTCTTTACCAACAAGGTAAACATCACGGAAGATACCGCCCGTCCACCACATGTCTTGGTCTTCAATGTAGGTGGAGTCTGCCCACTGCATCACGCGAATAGAAAGTAGGTTGTTGCCCGCTTTTACGTGGCTAGAGATATCGAATTCAGCGGTTAGGCGGCTGCCCTTGCTGAAACCAACGTACTCACCATTTACGTAAACTTCGAAGTAGGTCTCTACGCCATCGAATTTAATAATGGTTTGTTTCTCGTTCCAGCTGTCGCCAAGGAAGAACGAACGTTGGTATGCGCCTGTCGGGTTATCTGACGGTACGAAAGGTACATCAATTGGGAATGGGAAACCTTCATCTGTGTACTGAAGATCGCCGTGGCCTTCCATCTGCCACATATTTGGCACCGTAATGTGGCCCCAATCGCTCATCTCTTGAGAGTAAAACTCTTCAGGAACCAAGAGCGGGTTAGTGAAGTAGCTGAAATTCCATTGACCACTTAGTAGTTGGAAGTGGCTGCTTAGTTCACGTTGAAATGTTTTAGCGGTTTTTTCTGATGCGTATGAGAAGAAGTAAGCACGTGGTGCCATACGGTTCTCATGTAAGTTCAGGAAGTTTTCCCAGTTGTTCACGTTGCCTCTCTCTCGGTCTGAATGCAGTTTGCTGACCGACGTTCTTATGCGTAATTGGGTCGTAGTGAATACGAGTATTTTTGGATTGAGGTAATTATTAGTAAAAGTTTTACTAAATGAAAATGGTGAAAACGTTTTACTTTAACTTCATCACGTTTTTTATGGTCTTTTTACGGTGCTGTGTGATCCACTTAAAAGAATGCTATTGGCTGATTTATGTAGCAGATTAAAGAGGGGGATACGTGGAGATTGATGTATGTGACGGGCACAAAAAAGGCCACCTTCAACAAAGGTAGCCTTTATTTATCTACTTGATATATTTAATTATTTTGTTGTATCGCGCAGCTTGAGTTTGCTTGGTACATAGACACGTAGTGGGATGGTTCGGCCGTCGCGTACTTTCTCAATCAGCAGATTAACGCCTTGAATTCCCATCAATTCAGAGTGAATACGAACAGTTGATAAAGATGGGAAGGTAAATTTAGCTGTTGGGATGTCGTTTACACTGATCAGCGCAATATCTTCAGGGATGTTTAATCCGTGCTCATGAACTGCTCGTAAAACGCCAATTGCGATGGAATCTGACGCAATAAACATGGCTTTAGGGTAGTCGTCCGTCGCGAGCATCTGTTTTGCAAGCTTGTAACCTGATGAGCTAGAGAAGTCACCACGGTAGATGTCTTGCTCACTGACAACGTTCTTGAGGCCACCATATTCAGCAAAAGCGACTTCACGAATATCAGGGGTATTGACGTCGTCTTGGCCACCAATAAAGCCGATGCGCTCATAGCCTTGGTTGATAAAGAAGTTGGTGATCTCTTTGCTGATCAAAGCCAGGTCGATATCGACAGAGTCATAAGGTTCTGAGTGATCGGTAAAATCGACATAACAGATATTATCGCTCAGCTTTTTAGCTTGCTCGATAACCTCTGGTGTCATTCTACCCACCAACAAAACACCTGTGATTGGTGCTGAATTGATCTGTATTTTACTTTCATAACAGTTGGTTAGCTTAACTTCCATCTTTTCACATTGGGTTTCAATCCCGTGGCGAATCGATAGATAGTAAGGGTCGTTAACTTCCGCTTCTTGCTTGTAGTTATACAGTGCTAGGAAGTGATGGTTTTGTTTTTTACTGCTAACGGTTTTTCGTGAGCTGCTGGTTTTGTATTCCAACTTCTCTGCAATTTCAAAGATACGCCTTTTGGTCTCTTCCTTGACGCTTAATGTTGGATCTTCATTGAGAACCCTTGAAACTGTAGCCAATGATACATTCGCTTCAGTCGCGATATCTTTTAACGTTGCCATACTCACTTCCTGTTATTGGAACATTGCGCTGCTTTGAAATTGGTATTTAGTAAAAAAGCAATGCACCTCTTTATTCTACAGACCTATTGTAATCAAACTGGACGTCATTGCATTAACTTTTAGTAAAATAAATGCTCAACTCATCTGTGATGTCTCAAATCTAACTGTCTATAATTATCTTATTAAAATTCAATGAATTAGAGGTTAACAGCTATACGTTCTCTCTATGTCATGATCAGTTCCAATGATGAAAGTTAGTGTAAACGTTTACACTTCGTGGTTTTGATCACAGAATTATAGTCAAAATGGCTGCTACTATTTCTGACATACGGTGCTACTGAGCTGAATGTCAGTTCGAGTTAGCCCACGAATGACGACAAAGAGAGGTTGATTGTGAAAGTACTGGTTACGGGCGGCATGGGTTACATCGGAAGTCATACATGCATTCAAATGATACAGGCAGGTATGGAGCCGATCATTGTTGATAACCTTTGCAACAGCAAAGAGCTAGTGCTGAAACGAATCGAATCGTTAACTGGCAAGCGACCAACGTTTTATCTTGGCGACATTCGTGACCAATCTTTTCTAGATGGCGTGTTTTCAGAAAACGATATCCAAGCGGTGATTCACTTTGCTGGCCTGAAAGCGGTAGGGGAGTCGGTGGCTAAGCCTTTGGAGTACTACGATAACAACGTTAATGGTTCACTAGTGTTAGCTCGAAGCATGAAGAAAGCGGGCGTGAAAAGCATCGTATTTAGTTCTTCGGCTACCGTTTACGGCGATCCAGAAGTAGTGCCGATTACTGAAACTTCACCAACTGGCGCGACAACTAACCCTTATGGTCGCAGCAAATATATGGTGGAAGAGTGCTTGAGCGATCTGTTCAACGCTGAAAACGACTGGAGCGTGACTTTACTGCGCTACTTTAACCCTGTTGGTGCACACCCATCAGGCACCATGGGAGAAGACCCACAAGGCATTCCAAACAACCTAATGCCGTTCATCGCACAGGTTGCTGTAGGCCGTAGAGAGAAGCTTTCTATCTTTGGAAACGATTACCCAACACCGGATGGAACTGGTGTTAGAGACTACATCCACGTAATGGATTTGGCTGATGGCCACGTAGCAGCATTAAAAGCCGTGGGCGAGAAAGCGGGCTTACACATTTACAACCTAGGTACGGGCAAAGGCTCAAGTGTACTCGAGATGGTTGAAGCCTTCGCACAAGCATCGGGCAAACCGGTTCCTTATGAACTTTGCCCACGCCGCGCAGGTGACATTGCCGAATGTTGGGCAAGTACTGAAAAAGCAGAGCGCGAGCTTGGCTGGAAGGCGACGCGTAGCGTGATGGAGATGACGGCGGATACATGGAATTGGCAGTCGAATAACCCACAAGGTTACTAAAGAACTTTTAAGCTATTGAAAAAATAGAGATTCCAGATATCTCGTGCCTTTATTCTGGAATGACGGATGAGCATAAGGCTATGAAGTGGTGGCCTTTGCACAAATAGCACAACGAGATTACACGTCATTCCCTACAGCGAGGCACGAGCGTGATAGGGAATCTCCTTGTAGAAGAATTATTCATCTTGGTGAATTGACCAAGACACAAAATTTGAGAGCAATCTAAACATGTCAAAAGTTGAATTTAACCCAGTAGACCACCCGCATCGTCGTTATAACCCATTAACGGGTCAGTGGATCTTAGTATCACCGCACCGAGCAAAACGTCCTTGGAGTGGCCAAGATGAAAAACCATCGACTGCGCAGCTTCCTGCGTATGAGAAAGAGTGTTTCTTGTGCCCAACCAATACGCGTATCTCGGGCGACGAAAACCCAGATTACGACGGCACTTACGTATTCAGTAATGATTTCGCGGCCTTGATGCCCGATTCGCCTGACGCTCCAGAGTCTGAAAACCCTCTATTCAAGACTCAAGGTGTTCGCGGGTTGAGCCGCGTGATCTGTTTTTCTCCGGACCACAGCAAAACGCTGCCAGAGTTACCAGTAAACAAGATTCGCGGTGTTATCGACACATGGAATGAACAGATTGAAGAGCTAGGTAAAGACTACCTATGGGTTCAAGCGTTTGAAAACAAAGGCGAGACCATGGGCTGTTCTCAGCCACACCCACACGGTCAGATCTGGGCAAACAGCTTTTTGCCCAACGAGATTGAACGCAAAGAGAAACTGTTAAAAGAGTACTTTGAACAACAAGGTTCGAATCTTTTAGTGGATTACGTTGAATCTGAAATGAAAGACGGCTCTCGCACTGTGGTTGAAACTGAACATTGGATCGCTGTGGTGCCTTATTGGGCTGCGTGGCCATTTGAAACCATGTTGCTACCAAAAACACACATCCGCCGTATGAGCGAACTGACTGACGAACAACGTGATGATCTAGCGCTTGCGATTAAGAAGCTGACTAGTCGTTACGACAACTTGTTCCAGTGCTCATTCCCTTACTCAATGGGCTGGCACTATGCGCCGTTCTTCGAAGAAGGTACGGACATCGATCACTGGCAACTGCATGCATTGTTCTACCCGCCGCTACTACGCAGCGCATCGGTTCGTAAGTTCATGGTGGGCTACGAAATGTTGGCTGAGTCTCAGCGTGATTTAACCGCAGAACAAGCGGCGCAGCGTCTTCGTGATTTGAGTGACGTTCACTATAAAGATCAGGAATAGCCTGTTTCGTAGATAACGAGTGAGATTCCTGATATCTCGTCCCTCGATTCTGGAATGACGACAGGTGAGAAGCCCATAAGTTTAAGAGCTTAGAAGCTTAGAAGTATAGAAGTTTAGTCGCTGATGTTGTCATTCCCTACCGTGAGAGACGAATGAGATAGGGAATCTAAAAGAATTAAAGTGGTGCCGTGAAGGGGCCATAACCAATTGAACAAAGAGTTTACTTATGTCTGACCTAATCCAAAACGTGAAAGCATCTTTTGAGCAAGTCCTTGGTTACCAAGCGACTCATATTATCCAAGCACCAGGTCGTGTGAACCTGATCGGCGAGCACACTGACTACAACGATGGTTTTGTTCTACCGTGTGCCATTAACTACCAAACGGTAGTCGCCGCGGCTAAGCGTGACGACAACATTGTTCGTGTAGTATCAGTGGACTACGGTAATGCAGTCGATGAGTTCGATTTAACTCAAGAGATCACCTTCCAACAAGACAAAATGTGGGCGAACTACATTCGTGGTGTGGTGAAGTGCTTAAAAGGTCGCGGCTTTGAATTTACAGGTGCAGACATCTCTGTAACGGGCAACGTGCCTCAAGGTGCAGGTTTAAGTTCTTCTGCGGCGCTGGAAGTGGTGATTGGTCAAACATTCAAGGTGCTTTATAACCTAGAGATCAGCCAAGCTGAAGTGGCGCTAAATGGTCAGCAGGCCGAAAACGAATTTGTGGGCTGTAACTGCGGCATCATGGACCAAATGATCTCTGCAGAAGGTCGCGCAAACCACGCGATGCTTTTGGATTGTCGTAGCCTAGAGACTCAAGCGGTTTCAATGCCAGAAGATATGGCTGTGGTTATCATTAACTCAAACAAGAAACGCGGCTTAGTCGACAGCGAATACAACACACGTCGTGAACAGTGTGAAGAAGCGGCGCGCATCTTTGGTGTTCCGGCACTTCGTGATGTGACCATTGAGCAATTCAAAGCGAAAGAGTCTGAATTGGATGAAATGGTCGCGAAACGTGCTCGTCACGTGATTACTGAAAATGACCGTACTGTTGAAGCGGCTCAAGCTCTACGCACTCATGATATGAAGCGTATGGGCGAGTTGATGGCTGAATCGCATGCATCAATGCGTGATGATTTTGAAATCACGGTGAAAGAGATTGATGCGCTGGTTGATATGGTCAAAGAAGTGATCGGTGAACAAGGTGGCGTGCGTATGACTGGCGGTGGTTTCGGTGGTTGTATTGTGGCATTGGTTCCACCTGCATTGGTTGATGAAATCAAAACAACCGTTGAACAGAAATATCAAGCGGCGACGGGGCTAAAAGAATCTATTTATGTGTGCCAAGCGAAAGACGGAGCAGGCTTAGTTGAAGTAATCTAACGGCTTCGAGACTTAATATAGAGCTTACCAAGTAAAAAGATCATGGTAGGCCAAATGCTAAAGCCTTTACTTCAGGTAGAGGCTTTTTACTGGCACTAGAAGGAATTTAGAATGACACAAGAGCAAAACCTGCATCAATCCATGGCGCAGACTCCAGCCTATGATGGCCAACCCGCTCAGTTAGTGACGCTATCAAATACGCATGGGATTCAAGTGACATTCATGGATATTGGTGCAACATGGTTGAGCTGTATCCTGCCAGTAAAGGGAAACAAAAGAGAAGTGTTGTTGGGTGTTAACTCAATGGAGAACTTCGATAAACAAGCCAGCTATATGGGCACAACCGTTGGCCGTTATGCTAACCGCATTGCTAATGGTCGTTTCAAAATTGATGGTCAGAATTACAAGCTGGAAACCAACCAAGCGGGCAATACCTTACATGGTGGCCCGAACGGATTTGATAAACGCCGTTGGAATATTGCCGAGCAAACCGAAACGTCAGTGGTGTTCAGTCTAGAGTCTGCTGATGGCGACCAAGGATTCCCGGGGAATTTGAATGTGTCGGTACGTTATGACATCACCGAAGACAATCGAGTGTCCATTAATTACTCTGCAACCACAGACAAGCCGACTGTAGTCAACCTAACGAATCATGCGTACTTCAATCTACTTGGCGCTGAAGCTGGACACGATTGTTTGTCACACATTGTCAGTATCAATGCTAATCAGTTCTTACCGACCAATTCGGTGGGTATTCCGTTAGGTAACCTTAAATCAGTGAAATCGACCAGCTTTGACTTCAATCAGCCTATGATGATCTCAGAGCGTTTGTTGGGCGATGAACAGCAGAAAGCAGCAAAGGGTTACGACCACTCTTTCTTATTGGCTGATGGCTGCAAACGCACTCAATACGCCGCGACCGTAACCTCACCGGATGCGCTCGTCACACTAAAAGTATTTTCAACCAAACCTGCGATGCAGCTATACACCGGAAACTGGCTTGGTGGCACACCAAACCGAAGTGGTGGCAGCTATGAAGACTACGCTGGTTTGGCGCTAGAAACCCAGTTCTTACCTGACTCTCCTAACCACCCAGAGTGGAAGCAGGACAGTTGTATTCTCAAGCCTGAACAAGAATATAACTACAGTACCTGTTACCAGTTTGAATTTTCGGGGGATTCTTCAAACTAGTACGCTCTAGCTCAAAGCGGTTACGTCAATATCTTTTGTTTGTGAATAGGACGATGTGAATTATCGCGTTGTTCTTGGGGGATGAGCAAAAGTGGCGCTCAACAAGAGTGCGGTTTATTAAGCGCGATTGTTGAGTATCTGAGTAAGGTAGGAAAGCCCTAACAGAAGCGATTCTGTTAGGGCTTTTTTTGTTTATTGCTTGATGAGTCGACCAGAACCTAGACTTTCTCTACCGAATTACGGCGTACCAGAGTTGGAGAGAACATCATTGGTTCAGTTGAGGTGTTTTCACCTTTGGCTAAGTGCAACGCGAGTCGTGTCGCTTTCTCTGCCATCATCTGAATCGGGTAGCGAATAGTGGTGAGCTTTGGATGAACATAGCGGGCAATCAAACCATCATCGAAACCGATGATCGACATTTTGTCTGGCGCTTGAATACCGTTTTCATCAAGGACAGACAAAGCACCAGCTGCCATGTAATCGTTGTACGCCACAATGCCAGTGATTGGCAGTGACTTAGTCAGAAGGTTAGTCATGGCGTATTCGCCACCGTCACTGGTCGGCGCTGAGTATTCAATATAGCTGTCAGAGAGCGCTATTTTGTAATCTGAGAGTGCCGCTAAGTAACCTTGGATACGCTCATCGGCATCTTCAATGCTATGCGATGAGGCGATACAGGCAATGTTCTTATGGCCATGGCGGATCAGATATTCCGTCGCAAGATACGCACCTTTTTTGTTGTCTAAGAAAATACAGTGGTTGGCAATCTCAGCAATATAACGGTTGATCAGTACTAAGCCTTTGACCTCTTTTGCATAGGCAATCAGTTCTTCGTCGGTGAGGCCTTTAGAGTGGATCACCAGGGCGTCACAACGGCTGTTAATCAGCAATTCAATCGCTTGTCTCTCTTCTTCACGATCGTGCGAGCCATTACCGACAAGGATATGTTTTCCGTTCTCACGAGCGACATTGTCGACAGCCTTAACCAGCGTGCCAAAAAAGGGATCGGAGATGTCACCGACCAATACACCAACAGTGTTCGTGCTTTGGCTTACCAGCGCTCGAGCATTGGCATTCGGTCGATAGCCAAGTTTAGACATCGCTTTAGTTACAGACTCTACCGAGCTTGCACTCGCCTTGGGAGACTTGTTGATCACTCGAGATACGGTTGCAACAGAAACACCAGCTTCCTTTGCTACATCTTTAATTGTTGCCATTTTTAACCTCTATACATTGCTTCATCTATTTAACACCGACAATGATAGTAAGGCAACGAAACTCTCATTTTACTTCCAGTAATGAGATCTTTACCGCTTGTAATTATTAGGCTTAATGCTAGTGTAAACATTTACATTTTACTTAATTTTAGTAAATGATTTAATGAGTGAAAATAAACCAATATAGGAAGTGAGAAATGGATACTGTCTCTTATGGTGACTTTGCTAAGTTAGAAATGCGTGTGGGTAAGATCATTGAGGTTGTGCGTCATGAAAACGCCGACAAGCTTTACATAGTGCAAGTGGATGTTGGTGACAAGACACTGCAAACGGTGACCAGCCTAGTCCCTTACTACACAGAAGAAGAGTTGATGGGTAAGCAGGTTGTTGTTTTGTGCAATCTAGCGAAGGCGAAGATGAGAGGCCACACTTCTGAGTGCATGTTGCTTTGTGCAGAAACGGAAGATGAATCTGAAAGTGTATTGCTAACACCTGAACGTGCGATGCCAGCAGGTATTCGTGTCGTTTAAGCTCACTTTAGGTTGGTGAGTCAATGTGTTCACCAACCTAAATCAACTAGCTGCGTACAGTTAGTATCAAGCCATCAATCACACTGTGATGGTGATCGGAAACCCCAGCAAGGTTGCCGTATTTAGGCTGGTGGCGATCATTTTCTAATGGGTGATGCCAACCTTGTGTGTGTTTAACGAAGTGCGCCGCAAAGCTTTCAGACACCTCTAAACATCCTGCTAATACAGTATCGACGTAGGTTTGAACGATAGGGCTGTTTTCGCAAGGTGCTTCAATCTCGTCTTTGATGTAAACCCAGATCGGTTGATCCTGTTTGAATTCATCTTGGCTTTCTATCTGAGAGGCCTTTAATTCGATACGGTGATAACCACGCTCACGGCGATCAAACTCAGCCAGTGCAATATCATCCACCTCAAGCAACACACCATTCACTTGTCCTTCGCCGAGATTGACGATCAAAGGGGATAAGACATAGCTGTCATCGATCTTGCTCCAATGGCGAATCAAGCCATGAACAATCGCAGGGATCGCTTGCCCTGTCTGACCGGTAAGCTGACGTGAAGATGAGTTGATTAAACTGCCATAACCAAAAATATACATCGCATTCCTTGTCTGAGTTGTTCCATTTAAGTCTAGTCTTACTATATGTGGCGAGATACCAAAAGTCAGTAAGTTTCTATTTATACATGCATGTGTCTTTATGACTCTTTTGGTTGTGTTTTTTTGACTTATTTATTGGCTATTGAATCTCGTGAGTCGCTGTTTTTACTGGTTTTATCTAATTGGCGCGTTTCATGCAATGTGATCTGCATATTGCATCGGATTTGATGCACACAAAATTTGGTTTAGGTAATACCTTGGCCGCTTATCTGAGAATTAGGAGCGAGTTTGTTAAATATCACAGATAAAAGTGTAGAAGACGCGATTCCAGCCTACCTGCGTTTAGGCTTTCGACCTTTCTTCTTTTTAGGCAGTCTCTATGCAGTGATCGCGATTGTCGCTTGGGTCATCATGTTCCAAAACGGTCAGCCTGAGATTTTAAAAGTTCCCGCACTGTGGTGGCACGTGCATGAGATGCTGTTTGGTTTCTCAATGGCGATAGTGGTCGGTTTTGTGTTAACGGCAGTACAAACGTGGACGGGTGTCAATGGCACCAAGCATTATCGATTAGCTGCGCTAGTCGGTTTGTGGCTCGCACCTCGTATTCTGTTTTGGACACCCGCTCCGTTATGGCTGATCTCGTCGGTTGAGGCGCTGTTCTTAGTCTTCGCCGCCTACGAAATTGGTTTTCGAGTCGTGAAGTCGAAAGGCTGGAAGAACCTGTTTTTTGTGCCGCTGTTTATATTGGCTATCGTGGCGAACTCTGCTAGTTACGCGACCATTAAGGGAATGCCTCCATTTCCATCGTCTGCAGTTTGGCATGCCATGTTGTGGTGGTTTACCTTGCTCTTATCAGTGATGGGTGGGCGAGTAATCCCATTCTTCACAGCGCGTCGTTTTGATTTCGAAAAAGCGCAGCCCTTGGTTTGGTTGGAATGGTTAGCCAATCTACCTTTGGTTGGCTTATTTGTGTTGAGCTTCTTCCCATTGACCTTTGCTCAAGTCGGCAATGAGTTGATGGTATTTGCAGGTGTGACACAGTTGGTGCGCTTTATCCGCTGGAAGCCTTGGACAACACTATCAGAACCCTTGGTGTGGTCGCTGCATGCGGCTTACCTATGTATCCCTCTCAGCTTGCTCTTACGCGGTTTGCTAAATAACCCGTTCGCGAGCCATAACATGCTGCACCTGTTTGCGATTGGCGGTTTGAGTGGGTTAATTCTGGCGATGATCACGCGCGTGACAATGGGACATACTGGCCGTGCTATCTATAAAGGGCCAAGTATGGCTTTGGCGTTCTCGGCTATATTTATCGCGGCACTCGTTCGTAGTTTAGGTGTGACATTCTTCCCGGCGTATTTATTTGAGATGGTCAATATCAGCGCGGGTTTATGGACGTTAGCGTTCGGTCTATTTATCTGGAAATTTGGGATGATGCTGTTAACGCCAAGAGTGGATGGTCACCCGGGCTAAGCCAATTAATTATCAATTGATACAGAAAGGGAAGCTCAGAGCTTCCCTTTTTGATCTTGATAACTCATTAAGTATTCGCAGCAAGATATTGACGTACCTGTGTGATGAGATCTTCCTTGGCGTGAGGCGAGATGAAACTGGCTTCGATGGCATTAATACTGAATTGTGCTAATTCGTTTTTCGTCAGTGGATGAGCATTGGCGACGGCGAGGAAGTTATCATTCATATAGCCGCCGAAGTAAGCCGGATCATCGGAATTGATGGTGACGCACAGCCCTTTTCTCAGCAACTCGACGATGTTGTGCTCTTGCATGGTCTCAAACACCTTGAGCTTGGTATTCGATAGCGGGCAGACTGTTAGAGGTGTGCGTTTTGCTATTAGCTGTTCCATCAGATCCTCATCTTCTACACAGCGAACGCCATGATCAATTCGGGTAATGCCTAACAAGCTCACTGCGTCGATAATATTTTGTGCTGGGCCTTCTTCTCCGGCGTGCGCGACAGTCAGAAAGCCTTGGTTGATCGCTTCTTGGAATACATGTTTAAACTTCTCTGGTGGATTGCCCTGTTCTGATGAATCTAACCCAACGGCAATGATCTTATCTTTATAAGGAAGGGCTTGTTTGAGTGTTTCAAAAGCGCTGTCTTCATCGAGATGACGCAGAAAGCACATGATCAGTTGGCTGCTGATACCAAGCTCTTGCTCCACTTGATTCAAAGCTCGAGTAATCCCGCCAACGATGACTTCAAAGTCAATGCCGCGTTCAGTGTGAGTCTGAGGGTCGAAGAAGATCTCAGTATGAACCACATTATCTTGCTGACACTTCAACAGATAAGCCCACGTCAGGTCGTAGAAATCTTGTTCATGAATCAGTACGTTTGCACCTTGGTAATAGATATCGAGAAAGGATTGAAGATTGTGGAACTGGTACGCGTCTCGAACTTGGTCTGGGGTCTCAAAGGGAATCGACAGGTTATTACGCTTGGCGAGTTGGAACATCAGCTCTGGCTCTAATGTGCCTTCTATATGTAAGTGCAGCTCAACTTTGGGTAAATTTTTGATGAAGCTATCCATAGCAACTCCTTAGCTATTTTAATTATGAGCGGAGTAGGTGAGACAGTAGAGTCTATAAACCTGAGCAAGCAGGTATCTCTTTCATTTATCTCTGTTTGAGCATAGTTCATTTCATTGTTATCGATAAAATAGGATAGAAGTTGATGGTGAACCGAGAGTTATGAACCGATTGAAATTAGGCGCAAACGATTTGCAGCATTGGAGTGTGATCCGCTGCAAATATTTGCAGCAATATTCATTGATTTGTGCTCTAATACCGCGCTTACCAAGGGATGGTGTTAAAAGATGCTCACTTAGATGGAGTTATCAAAGTTGACCGATCCCTTAATGATCTCCCTTAGGAAAAAATAGAACATGTCTAAGAACAAAAAATTTGATATCCGCCTTACAGAAAAACGCAACGGTTGGTGTGCAGAGATTACTCGTCAAGTAACGTCTCGCAGCACTACAGTATCTAAGCGTGAGTCTGGTTTCGAAACTGAAGCTCTAGCACAAGAGTGGGCAGAGAAAGAGCTAGCATCTTTCATCGCTAACCAAGCTGAACGTAACGAGCGTAAATCAGAGCAACGTAAAGAGCGTGACGAACTACGTCACACTAAAGAGCTTAAAGCTGAGCAAGCACGTGAAGCGCGCGCTAAAGCTCGTGCAGAAGAGCAACAAGACGCTGAATAATTCAGTGCATGACTAATTTATAGATCCCTTAATTTTAAGATAAGGGATTTGTGAAAAAAAAGCCCCGATACAACTTTTTTCTTTCGAGTTAAAAGTGTTTTGGGGCTTTTTAGTTTGTGGAGTTCTGTTTTATTGTGTTTAAGAGCTCGGTTTGACTTCTCGCTTTTAACGTCGAGCTCTTAAACTGTTAAGCATTGTCTGATCAGTTATTCAGTGCAGTTAGCCAATCGTCTTCTGCCACTTCTTCAATGTAGCTTTCTACTGATTGTCCTACTTCTTCATCGTCTTGCTTGAAGTAAGCGATGTGGAACACAGCATCACCTTCGTTGACCAAAGGCAGAGTTTGCTGACCAATCACGATACCGCCTTTGGTTGTGATCACTTGGCCTTCTTGGTGACCCAATGGAGAGCTGATGTAAGCAAGGGTTTGTCCTGCTTCAACCTGTTCGCCAAGTCTTACCATGTTACGCAAAATACCGTCTGATTCAGCGCGGATCCAGCTGGTGGATTTACTCAATACTGGCTCTGGTAACTTCTTACGGTTAGGGCGCAGCATGCCGATTTCTTTCATCACTTGATGCACGCCAAGGTAACCCGCACGAATCGCGAGGTGATCAAAACGCAGCGCTTCACCACCTTCGTAAGTTAATACAGGAATACCCAGTTTTTCCGCTTCGCTACGCAGTGAACCGTCGCGCAGTGGAGAATCAATAATCACGGGTGTTGCGAACGCTTTTGCGATGCGCAGTGTCTCAGGGTTCGATAGGTTTGCACGAATCTGTGGCAGATTGGTACGGTGAATCGCGCCCGTGTGTAGATCCAGAATGTAATCACAGTGCTTTGCCACGTTCTCAAAGAAGGTGTAAGCGATACGTGATGTTAACGATCCTTTCTCACTGCCAGGGAAGCAACGGTTTAGGTCACGACGGTCTGGTAGGTAACGAGATTTATGGATAAAGCCAAATACGTTAACGATAGGCACAACAATTAATGTCCCTTTCAGTTTCTTTGGATCAATCGCATTGGTCAGTTGTCGTGCAATCTCAACACCGTTTAGCTCATCGCCGTGGATAGCCGCATTTACCATCAGTGTTGGGCCTGCTTGGCGACCGTGAATAATTTCAATCGGGATCGAAAGTGGAGAATGCGTGTAAAGCTGAGCCGCTTGCAGTTCAATCTCCATTCGCTGTCCTGGCTGAACAGTATAACCAAGTAATTCGAAGGGTTGATTAGGTTTTAGTCTTGCCATTTAGGTTGTTCTCAACATGGTGATAATTCGTTAACACGGAATGTATCAATCGTTGATTTTTAGTACGAATCAATCGCTTTACGGTGACGACAAAACTTTTTTATGGACGCGTTTCTTAATTGGTTTCTGTTTTTGATTTGGCTAGTTAGAAGGGGTTTAGAATTGTGAATTTCCTGACAATACATTGATTTAACGCTGATATTTATTGTTCGGTTGGTTGGTATTATTCATCGCCATTTTTTGGCGGCCAAATTCATATATCGAGATAAAAATGAAAAAAACAATTTCAAAAGTCGTTGCACTGGCGGTGGTTTCTGTCGCTTTATCTGGCTGTGTTGGTAGTAACGCAGTAACCGGTTACCTAATGAAGTTTAACGTTAAGGCTGTTGATAACCGTTACGCACGTGGTGGCTTGAACATGCTACTAGCGCCTGCTTACGGCCTAACAGTTGCTGCCGATTACCTGGTATTCAACTCACTAGAGTTCTGGACTGGTAGCAACCCACTAACTGGTTCTCCGCACATCTTTGATACAAAGACTGATACTTACCTAGACATCAACCACCAACTTGATCCGTCTCTAACGGAAGCGCCAGTGGGTCCTATCACGAGTGCAGATGTGATCGAAAAAGGTCAAATGCAGCAGATTGATGAAAACACGATCCAAATGGACATTACTTACCAGTCTGGTGAGCGTGCGACGTTAATCGGTGTTCGTGATGGCGAGATGGTGACGTACTTCATCGATGGCGAAGTTGTGGCACAAACTTCAATTGATGAGCTAGAAAGCTACGCGGCTTCACGCGCTTAATTGTTTATTTAGTCACAAGTAGTAGCTACAAAGATTAGATACAAAAACAGGTACTCAATGAGTACCTGTTTTATTTTGTCTCGAATAAACGGCATTTACTGAAAAGTACTATTTATTGAAAAGCACGGTTCATTGAACAAACATAGCTTATCGAATTAAGCTTTTTCTGGGATCGCTTCAAGCAATGCAACCATTTGGTTCCAGAATAGCTCAACGGTGTCGATCTTCACTTTCTCATCAGGAGAGTGCGGAAACTTGATGGTTGGGCCGAAAGAAACCATATCCATGTTCGGGTAAGGTTCTTTGAATAGACCACACTCAAGACCAGCATGGATAACCATGATGTTTGGCTTGTGACCGTAGATACCTTCGTACATGTCACGGAAGATATGCATGATTTCTGAATCTGCGTCTGGTTTCCAACCTGGGTAAGCACCAGAGAACGCGATGTTAGCGCCTGCTAGTTCAGCAACAGAGTGAAGCATGCTTTCTACTTGGCTACGACCTGAATCTATAAGAGAGCGGATCAGGCAAAGTACTGTGATTGAGTTCTCTTCTGTTGTGATAACACCTACGTTTAGAGACGTTTCCACAACACCTTCAATCTCGTCACTCATACGAATCACGCCGTTTGGACATGCGTTAAGTGCCGCGATAAAGCGAGCTTGGTCTGCTGACGCAAGTGCGCCCATTTCTACAGAAGCTTCTTCATTGAAAGTCACGATGCTGTCTTCTACTTTACCTAGCTCTGTTGAAAGCAGCTCAGTGTAGTAGTTGTATAGTGAAGCCAGTTTTTCTTGGTTTGCCGCAGGAACAGCAACCGTTACGAAACCTTCACGAGGGATCGCGTTACGAAGGCTACCACCTTTGAATTCGACGATGCGAAGGTCTAGCTCTTTTGCGTGACCCGCTAGGAAGCGAGCAAGCAGTTTGTTTGCGTTTGCACGACCTGTGTGGATGTCACAACCAGAGTGACCGCCTTTTAGGCCTTTTAGCGTTAGCTTACGTGTTACGAAGTCAGCTGGAATCGCATTACGAGCAATTTCAAATGTCATTGCGCCGTCGATACCGCCAGCACAACCCATGTACACTTCGCCTTCTTGCTCTGAATCGGTGTTAAGAAGGATATCGCCTTCTAACCAACCCGCTTCAAGACCGAAAGCACCAGTCATGCCTGCTTCTTCATCTACTGTTAGTAGAACTTCGATAGGGCCGTGCTGGATTTCGTTTGAAGCAAGAACCGCTAGGCAAGAAGCCATGCCCATGCCGTTATCAGCGCCAAGCGTTGTGCCTTTAGCTGTAACCCACTCACCATCAATGTATGGTTGAATTGGATCTTTAGCAAAGTCATGAACTGTGTCTTCGTTCTTTTGTGGAACCATATCGATGTGAGCTTGTAGCACTACACCTTTTTTGTTTTCCATACCCGCCGTTGCTGGCTTTTTGATGAATACGTTACCCGTTGGGTCACGACGTACATCTAGGCCTTGCTCTGTTGCCCAAGCAATAATGTATTGAGCAAGCTCTTCTTCATGCTTAGAAGGGTGTGGGATTGAGCAAATCTTATCGAAGAACTGCCAGATAGGGGTAGGGGATAATTTACTGATCTCAGAATGGAATTCAGACACGGATGACTCCTTTTTTATTTAATAACCATATATTTAGGTTTTGTATGGGGAAAAACCTAGAACAAAAATCTAAAATATGGGTCTGTTTTGATGGCAACAGCATACCACTTGAGCGTTTTGACGAGTAGCGGTTCTAAACCTCAAATAGCTCAAATTTTGAAAGCGATCTTGTCCATCTGATCACAGCTAAGCGCCTTGATGCTTATAAATGGAGCAGGCAAACGTTTGTTTAATTCTATTTTGTAGTTTTATTACAAAATAAGTTTGTAAAATAACCGTAAATGGCCAAAAATGTGACGTATAGCAAAAAATACTTGTAATCTTTTTTCTTTAGGGTATATTAATAACCAACTTCTGAGATGAAGAGTAAATGCTCAAAGGATGAGTCCGTTTTATCGCCTCCAAGGAACCGAGAAATCAAATTCGTTTTTTATTGATTTATTAAGGTGATAGTTATGAAAGGTTTACCATCTGCAATGTTCTGGATTAACAGCTCTGTTTACACTAGCAACTTTGCATACCCTACAAGCTTTGGTTACTAATACCGTAAGCATGTAACTCGAACAGTTTTGTTCACCCCTATATATTGGAATTCTTTTACAGCCCTTTTGGTTGACAGATTCTACCGCCACTCAGTTTTGAGTGGCGTTTTTTTTGCCTGCTACTTTTCCAAACCGCTTTCGCTTGTCACTTTCCTTGCTGTTCTGCGTGGTTGTTTTTTAAACGCCGAAATATCAATTTGCGCCTTATTACTGATCCTGTTGAAAAATACATAACTATTGTGAGTTTGAATTCAGAATTTACTGGCTAGATTATCAATGAAAATAACCGATGGTAGAAAAAACAACCAACTAGTTTTAGTGAGTCTATTGTTGTTAATTGTTTGTTTTTAATGGTTATTTATCGATGATATCTTCATTTTTAATCGCTTTGTTTCATACGGCATTCTGATAAATATCGATTAGAGCCTTAATTCTATCTGGAATTTGTTATTTGATAACTTTATAATCCACAGCCAATCGATTACGCAACCGTTTACTTTTTACCCTTATAGGATTCGATAATGTTCGAAAAGCTATTCAAACTCAGTGAAAATGGCACCAATGTGCGCACTGAAATCATCGCAGGTCTAACAACCTTCCTAACAATGGCTTACATCATTTTTGTAAACCCAATGATTCTAGCTGATGCTGGTATGGACCATGGCGCTGTATTTGTAGCAACCTGTTTAGCGGCTGCTATTGGCTGTTTCATCATGGGCTTTGTTGCTAACTACCCAATTGCTCAAGCTCCAGGCATGGGTTTGAACGCATTCTTTACCTACGCTGTTGTAATGGGTATGGGTTATACGTGGCAAGTTGCTCTGGCAGCGGTTTTCGTATCAGGCGTAATCTTCATCTTCTTAAGCATCTTTAAGATCCGTGAATGGATTATCAACTCGATCCCTATGTCTCTGCGTGTTGGTATCTCTGCAGGTATCGGTCTTTTCCTAGCGTTTATTGCGCTTAGCAATGCAGGCATCGTTGTTTCTAACCCAGCAACTAAAGTTTCACTGGGCGACATTACCGCGATTGCTCCTATCCTAGGCTCACTTGGTTTCTTCCTAACGATTGCTCTTGTTCACCGTGGCGTGAAAGGGGCAGTAATGATTGCGATTCTAGCTATCACAGCTCTTGGCATTGTTATTGGTGACGTTCAATACGGCGGCATCATGTCTACACCACCAAGCCTTGCTCCTACATTCATGCAGCTTGATTTCTCTGCTGTATTTGAAATCGGTATGATTTCAGTGGTATTCGCGTTCTTGTTCGTCGATTTGTTCGATACAGCGGGTACTCTGGTTGGTGTTGCAACGAAAGCAAACCTAATCAAAGAAGACGGCAAACTACCTCGCTTGAACAAAGCACTGCTTGCTGACTCTACAGCAACATCTATTGGTGCACTGCTAGGTACATCAAATACTACTTCTTATGTTGAGAGTGTTGCGGGTGTTGCTGAAGGCGGCCGTACCGGTCTAACGGCTGTTGTTGTTGGTATCTTATTCCTACTGGCTCTTTTCTTCTCGCCACTTGCAGGTATGATTCCGGCTTACGCAACATCAGGTGCACTTTTCTATGTAGCAATTCTGATGATGTCTGGCCTAGTTGGCATTGATTGGCGTGATCTTACGGAAGCAGCACCAGTCGTGGTAACATGTCTGCTTATGCCGCTGACGTACTCTATCGCTGAGGGTATCTCACTAGGTTTCATCGCTTACGCTGCAATTAAGCTGCTAAGTGGTAAAGGTCGCGACGTTTCACCTGCTGTGTGGGTAATGTCGGCTATCTTTATTCTTAAATACATTTTCGCTTAATCGTCTAGATTTCTGCTTAATCGCTGAAGAGGCTATGTTTGAAATAGCCTCTAATAACATGACAAAATTATTAGGTTTTATACTATGAGCAACAAATTCGTTATCACTTGGGACAACATGCAGACTTACTGCCGTCAACTTGCTGAAAAGCAAATGCCAGCAGAGCAGTGGAAAGGCATCTGGGCAGTAAGCCGTGGTGGTTTGGTTCCTGGTGCAATCTTGGCTCGTGAGCTAGGTATTCGTCACGTAGATACGATTTGTATTTCTAGCTACGACCACGATCACCAACGTGATATGACAGTAGTTAAAGCACCTGAAGGTGACGGCGAAGGCTTCCTAATCGTTGAAGACTTGGTTGATAGTGGTGACACTGCACGTAAGCTTCGCGAAATGTACCCTAAAGCGAAACTGATCGCTGTATGTGCAAAACCATCTGGCGCTGATTTGCTAGACGAGTACATTGTTGATATCGCTCAAGACACATGGATTGAGCAACCTTGGGATACTAGCCTAAGCTACGTAGAGCCAGTAAATCGCAAGTCAAAATAAGCGTAAACTTAGTTTTTTGAGAAATGACCCTTTATAGGGTCATTTTTTTTTATATTATTAGTAACAACCATTTCTTATTAAGTATCCCAATGTCTGAACCAGAAGAAACGAGCTCGAACCTTTCGGAAACTTTGTTTGTAAAGCACAAGCAAGCGAAAGAGACCTCAATGTTGACACAATACATGCCAAGCTCTGAAGCGCTATTGGATGAGAAACGTGAACAGCAAAACTCATCATGGTATCGAAACCTAAGACGTCTTCAGTGGGTATGGCAAGGCGTTAATCCAATAGAGCAGGAAGCGGTATTGGCTCGCATCGCGTCATCAGATAACTCTCGTACAACCGATGAGTGGCTTGATACGGTCATGGGTTACCGAAGTGGTAACTGGGCATACGAATGGACCAAGCTGGGTATGCAGCATCAAAATCGTTCTAATGAGAAGAATGGTGAAGAGATGGCTGAAGAGCTATTTTCCGCATCGTTGTGCTTCAGTATTGCGGGTTACCCACACCTCAAGAACGACAACTTGGCAGCTCAGGCTCAAGTGTTGGCCAACGCAGCGTATTCTGAAGCGATCAAGCACACTAAGTTGATCGTCAAGCAGATTGATATTCCATACCAAAACAAGAAGATCAAAGCGAACTTGCATCTAACCAAGACAGATAAACCACAACCGGTTGTGATTGTCAGCGCGGGTCTAGATAGCTTGCAAACCGATATGTGGCGCCTGTTTAGGGATTATTTAGCACCTAAGAACATTGCTATGTTAACGGTAGACATGCCATCAATAGGGCACAGTGCACATTGGCCGTTAACAGAAGACTCATCTTGTCTTCACCAAGCAGTGCTGAATGAATTGCCTAACATCCCATGGGTCGATCACCACAAAGTCGGCTTGTTTGGTTTCCGCTTCGGTGGCAATGCGATGGTGAGATTATCTTTCCTCGAGCAACATAAGATTAAAGCGTGTATTTCTTTAGGCGCGCCAATTCACGATATCTTTGTTCATGCAGACAAACTTAAGCAGATGCCTAAAATGCATCTAGATGTGTTGGCTTCGCGCCTTGGTAAAGGGGCGGTCGATATCAATAGCCTTTCTGGGCAGTTGATGGCGTGGTCACTCAAGGTACAAGGTTTGCTGTCAAACAGTAAAACCAGTGTTCCTATCTTGGCATTGGCTCTGGAAGGCGACCCGGTTTCACCGCCAATGGATAATCAACTGGTTGCTATTTACAGTGATTACGGAAAAGCGAAGAAAATCAAAGCTAAGTCAATTACACAAGGTTATGAGCAATCCCTCGAATTGGCGATAAAGTGGCTTGAGGATGAATTATTTAGATGACATTTCTCCTAAATTAGTTAAGCATGAAAAATGTACAAACTAAGTACCTGATACTCAGAGGTCATTTATAAAATCCAAATGCGTAGTTTCTACGTATAACAGTCTGAGTAACGTCATTCTTAACATTGAAAATGGAGATTCAATATGTCAGAAGTGACACAACAACCTACGCATTACCGCTTGTTGAATGTTTTAAAGGCGATCGGGCCTTACTTAAGGGAACCGCAATCAGAAGAAGGCCACTATATCTTTGATTGCTTGTCTGTATGTGTGAACGATAAAAAATCACCAGAAGAACGCGAGTTCTGGGGCTGGTGGCTGGAATTGGATAAGTCGGAAGAGGGATATTCGGCGAAGTACAATATCGGCAAGTACAACATCGATGGTAACTGGGATTCTTTGCCGTTACCTAAAAAGGCGGTCGCTGAGGTCTCTCGAACTCAAGAAGCCTTCCACAAGAAACTGGTTGATGAACTTCAAAGTAAGTTTGAAATCAGTATCCAATTAGACGAAGAGTCTGTCGAATTCGTCTAATTTTAAAGGTTACTCTTCTATATAAAGCAAAAAGGTGCGATTTCGCACCTTTTCTGCTTGTGAATTCCCCTTTTGATTGCTAAAACATCACCTCTTATTTGTTTTATCCATAAAAGACTTCATGACAACAAATCATCAAAGCGGGACAACAACACAGCTTAAAACTGTCGTTGTTAAACTGGGTACCAGTGTCTTAACTGGTGGAACATTGGCATTAGACCGCGCTCATATGGTTGAGCTGGTTCGTCAATGTGCTGAATTAAAAAAACAAGGCCACTCTGTGGTTATGGTTTCGTCTGGTGCAATTGCAGCAGGACGTGAGCACCTTGGTTACCCCGCACTTCCCAACTCAATGGCGAGCAAACAGTTGCTTGCGGCAGTTGGGCAAAGTCAGTTGATTCAAGTTTGGGAGTCTTTGTTTGCTATCTATGGCCTTAAGATTGGCCAGATGCTACTGACTCGTGCTGATCTCGATGATCGCGAGCGTTTTCTTAATGCACGTGACACGATCAACGCACTGGTTGAGCACGATATTATTCCGGTAGTAAACGAAAACGACGCAGTAGCAACCAACGAAATTAAAGTGGGCGACAATGATAACTTGTCGGCCTTAGTGGGTATTTTGTGCGGTGCTGATAAGCTTTTGCTACTAACAGACCAAAAAGGCCTGTTTACGGCTGACCCTCGTAAAGATCCAAATGCTGAGCTCATCAAAGAAGTGAAAACCATTGATGACACGCTGCGTAAGATCGCAGGTGGCAGCGGTACTACGTTGGGTACTGGCGGCATGGCGACAAAACTGCAGGCGGCTGACATTGCTCGTCGCGCAGGCATCGAAGTGATTATTGCTGCGGGCAGTGCTGAAAATGTGGTGTTTGATTCACTGAGTGATAACCCACAAGGCACACGTTTCTTGCCTTTAGCGGAAGCGCTTGAAAACCGTAAACGCTGGATTTTAGCGGGCCCTGCTTCAGCAGGTGACATCGTGGTTGACGACGGCGCAGTAAACGCAGTCAACACCAAAGGCAGCAGCTTGTTGGCGAAAGGGGTTGTTCGAGTTAAAGGCGAATTCTCTCGTGGTGAAGTTACCCAAGTCACAGACAGCAAAGGCAAAGTAATTGCGCGTGGTATCGCCAGTTATTCAAGCCAAGACCTAGCAAAAATTGCAGGCAAGCACAGTAAAGATATTGGCGACATCCTTGGATACGATTATGGGTCAGAAGTCATTCACCGTGACGACCTAGTTGTAATCCAAGAGTAGCTCGTGATGATAAGGTGAATCACCTTTTTGCATCCAAAGACAGACAGAATTTAGGGAGAGTTAAACGTGGATTTAACTAACATGGGTATCGCAGCAAAAGACGCTGCTTTCCACCTAGCGACCGCATCTACGGCGCAAAAGAATAAAGCATTGGCGATTATCGCTGATGAGCTAGAAGCAAACGCAACAACGATTTTAGAAGCGAACGCGAAAGACATCGAACTGGGTCGTGAAGCGGGTTTAACTGACGCACTGCTCGATCGTCTACTTCTTAACGAAGAGCGCTTAACCGGTATCGCTAACGATGTTCGTAACGTGATTAGCCTGAATGACCCAGTTGGCAGCGAAATTGACAGCAAAGTACTAGAAAACGGTATGTCACTGTCTCGCCGCCGCGTGCCACTTGGTGTGGTGGGTGTTATCTATGAAGCGCGTCCGAACGTAACCATCGATATTGCAGCTCTGTGTCTGAAGACAGGTAACGCAAGCATTCTACGTGGTGGTAAAGAGACGTTTTTCTCGAACATGGAACTGGTTAAGGTTATCCAGTCTGCATTAGAGAAAGCGGAGCTTCCAGCCGCTTCTGTTCAGTACATCGAGAAGCCTGATCGTGAACTCGTTTCTCAACTGCTTAAACTGGACGACTACGTGGATATGATCATTCCTCGTGGCGGCGCTGGTCTGCACAAGATGTGTAAAGAGAACAGCACCATCCCAGTAATCATCGGCGGCTTTGGTATCAGCCATATCTTCGTTGATGAAAGCGCTGATCTTGAGAAATCTGTCGATGTGGTCGAAAACTCAAAAGTTCAACGTCCATCGGCGTGTAACTCGTTAGATACACTGCTAGTGCATGAAGCGGTTGCTGAAGCTTTCCTAACTAAGCTGAAACAGCGTTTAGCCGGCAAGGTAACCTTAGTTGCTGATACCAGTGCAAAATCGCTGCTAGCGGGTTTTGAAGACCAACGTGATGCGGTTGAAGGCGACTTTGACACTGAATGGCTAAGCTACACGCTAGGCGTGAAAGTGGTAGCGGATGTGGCAGAAGCGATTGACCACATGCGTGTACACAACGCGAGTCATTCAGATGCGATCATGACCAATAGCTTAGAGAGCTCAGAGCGTTTCATTAACTCTGTTGGTTCTGCAGCGGTTTATGTGAATGCATCAACACGTTTCACTGATGGAGCACAGTTTGGTTTAGGTGCTGAAGTTGCCGTGTCTACTCAGAAATTGCATGCTCGCGGCCCAATGGGCTTAGAAGAGCTGACAAGCTACAAATGGGTAGGTAAAGCGAACTATTTAGTCCGCGGTTAACGCTGGTCGTTAATTTTACTCCTCAGCTCATTTTTGAAATGGCGGTCGAGTAGCAATAATCAATGAATCACCACACAAAAGGGCCTTAATTGGCCCTTTTTCTTTCCTAACGTTTGGCAATTCCGTTACACTGATATTCAATTATTTGGAGGTGATATGCATTGTCCTTTTTGTTCAGAGAACGACACTAAAGTAATCGATTCAAGACTGGTAGCCGATGGCCATCAGGTTCGTCGTCGCCGTCAATGCCTTGCATGTAGTGAACGTTTTACTACGTTCGAATCGGCAGAACTTGTGATGCCTAAAGTCATAAAGTCGAATGGAAACCGCGAACCATTTAATGAAGATAAAATGGTGGGTGGTGTACAGCGCGCCCTAGAAAAACGCCCAGTGAGTGCTGACGCGATTGAACTTGCGATCAGTACGATTAAGTCACAACTCCGTGCAACTGGTGAGCGTGAAGTACCAAGCGAGATGATTGGTAATCTTGTGATGGGCCAATTGAAAGAATTGGATAAAGTGGCGTACATTCGTTTTGCCTCTGTTTACCGCAGCTTTGAAGACATCCGAGAGTTTGGCGAAGAAATCGCTAAATTAGAGGATTAACTCCTCAATCATGTCAAACTTTACTCCCCTAGATTTTCAAATGATGTCGCGTGCTATTCAGTTAGCAAAACGCGGCATTTACACTACTGCGCCAAACCCTAATGTGGGTTGTGTCATTGTACAAACCGACGGTCAGATCGTTGGTGAAGGTTTTCATGCCAAAGCTGGCGAACCTCATGCTGAAGTACATGCCATGCGAATGGCAGGCGACAAAGCAAAAGGTGCGACGGCTTATGTCACGCTAGAGCCTTGTTCTCATTACGGTCGAACGCCGCCTTGTGCTGAAGGTTTGATTAAGGCTCAAGTAGCCAAAGTGATTTGTGCCATGCAGGACCCAAACCCAAAAGTCGCAGGTCGTGGTATCAAAATGCTACGCGATGCGGGTATTGAGGTTGAAATCGGTTTGCTAGAGCAAGACGCTCTCGACTTGAACCCTGCATTTATCAAGCGTATGCAAACTGGCATGCCATTCGTTCAGTTAAAGATGGCCGCTAGCCTTGATGGGCAAACGGCATTGGAAAATGGCCAAAGCCAGTGGATCACATCGCCAGAAGCACGTCGTGATGTTCAGAACTACCGAGCAAAATCAGGCGCTGTGTTGTCAACTAGCCAGACGGTGATTGAAGACAACGCGTCGTTGAATGTTCGTTGGGCAGAGTTGCCAAGCAGTATCAAAGGTCATTACGCTGAAGACGAGCTGCGTCAGCCGATTCGCGTGATTCTTGATCGTCAAAACCAACTGCGTCCTGAACTCAAGTTATTCCAGACTCCAACATCGGTGTTGAGAGTTGCCGAAGCATCTGCTGATATTGAAGTCGCAACCACAGATGCAGGTCAGCTCGATTTGCACGATCTGATGCGTCAATTACCTGCCAATCATATCGACCATATTTGGGTCGAAGCGGGCGCAACATTGGCAAAAAGCTTGATTGAAGAGCAGCTGGTGGATGAGCTAATCCTTTATTTAGCACCTAAACTTATGGGCAGTGACGGACGAGGTTTGATGGGTGCATTAGGGCTCACTTCAATGTCTGACGTTATTGACCTAGAAATTAAAGATGTTCGGCAGGTTGGTGTGGATATTCGCATCGTTGCGAAACCCGTATTTCGAAACAGATAGTAACGAAACCACAGTGGAAATAGTTACTCCAACTACATACGTGTCGTTGACAACAAAAAGAGTTTTAAAATGTTTACAGGAATTGTAGAAGCCGTAGGTACATTGAGTGCAATCACTCCCCGCGGAGAAGACATCACCGTAACGGTTAATGTTGGTAAGCTTGATATGGCTGACGTTAAGTTAGGCGACAGTATCGCTACCAATGGTGTGTGTTTGACAGTTGTTGAATATAACGACCACAGCTACAGTGCAGATCTTTCGCTTGAGACCCTGAAAAAAACGGGTTTTGTCGATTACCAAGCGGGCGATAAAGTTAACCTTGAGAAAGCAATGTTACCAACCACGCGTTTCGGTGGACATATAGTGTCTGGTCACGTTGATGGCGTGGGTGAGATTGTTGAACGTAACCAAGTTGGCCGTGCGATTGAATTCTGGGTAGAAATGCCAGCAGAAATCTCAAAATACGTGGCTCAAAAAGGCTCAGTAACAGTTGATGGCATTAGCCTGACTGTGAACGATTTACGTAAGAACGCATTCAAGCTGACTATCGTTCCTCATACTTCTTCAGAAACCACCATCGACCAATTCAATGTCGGTCGTAAAGTGAATCTAGAAGTTGATGTATTAGCACGTTACATGGAGCGTTTACTGCAAGGTCAGCAACAAGAATCTGAGCCTGAATCTCGATTAACGATGGAATTCTTACAGCAGAATGGTTTTGCCTAACCGTTGATACAAAGTGCGTTAAGCGAGACTTTGTAAAGCGAAGCAATATCATCAGGTTTAAATAGTGTCGGTTCTAGGAAGCAGAACCATTTCAAAGGATATAGAACAATGCCAATTAGTACTCCTCAAGAAATTATTGAAGACATTCGCCTAGGAAAAATGGTTATCCTGATGGATGATGAAGATCGCGAAAATGAAGGCGATCTGATCATGGCAGCAGAACATGTGACGCCAGAAGCGATTAACTTCATGGCGATGTACGGCCGTGGTTTAATTTGTCTGACGCTAACCAAAGAGCGTTCAAACCGCATGGGTCTAGCGCCTATGGTTCAAGATAACAACGCACAGTACACCACTAACTTTACTGTTTCGATTGAAGCGGCAGAGGGCGTAACAACGGGTATCTCTGCATCAGACCGTGCAGTGACGGTTCAAGCGGCAGTGGCGAAAGATGCGAAAGCGGCTGATCTTGTTCAACCTGGTCATATTTTCCCACTGACAGCGCAAGATGGCGGTGTTCTGACTCGCGCAGGACACACAGAAGCAGGTTGTGATTTAGCACGTCTTGCAGGCTGCGAGCCAGCATCGGTTATCGTTGAGATCCTTAACGACGACGGTACTATGGCTCGTCGCCCTGACCTTGAAGTGTTTGCTGAAAAACACGACATCAAGCTAGGCACGATTGCTGACTTGATTGAATACCGCAACAACACAGAAACAACGATTGAGCGTGTAGCACAATGCCATTTACCAACAGAGTTTGGTGATTTCGAGCTGGTGACTTACCGCGATACAATTGATAACCAGATCCACTACGCGATGCAAAAAGGCGACCTATCTGAAGGTGCTCCTTTGGTACGTGTTCACCTGCATGACACGTTCACCGATCTGCTTCATTCAGACCGTGGTACTGAACGCAGCTGGTCGCTAGATAAAGCGATGAAGCGTATTGGCGACGAAGGCGGTGTGTTGGTTATTCTTGGCAACGAAGAGTCGTCTGATTCTTTGATTCACAAAGTGAAGACATTCGAAGCGCAAGACAAGAACGAGCAGCCAACTATGGCGAAGAAGCAGGGTACCTCGCGTCGTGTTGGTGTCGGTTCTCAGATTCTTCAAGATCTAGGTGTGCACGATATGCGTCTGCTTTCTTCAAGTACTAAGCGTTACCACGCATTGGGTGGTTTTGGCCTTAACGTTGTTGAGTACGTTTGCGAATAAACCATGCGTTAGCAAGCAGACGTTTCTCCGTTTGTAGCAACATAATTTACCGATGATTTCAGTGGCTCTTTTGGTGATAAATCTTGCCAAAAGAGCAAAGTAGCCAAGTCCGACTCAAAACGTGTTCAACACACAAACTTGGTTACTCGCTGTTCCTATATGCTTGGGATCAGCGCTGCATTATCATCTTTACATTGCCGGTGTCTGTTCTTCTAAATTACCATTAGATATTGCTCACAGTTTTGTGCTAGAATCCGGCGATTCTCACTTGATGAAAATAGTTAAAGGAAGGCTTATGAAAGTGATCGAGGGTGGCTTCCCAGCGCCAAATGCAAAAATTGCTATCGTTATTGCTCGTTTCAACAGTTTTATTAACGAAAGTTTACTTTCTGGTGCAATCGATACTTTAAAGCGTCATGGACAAGTAAGCGAAGACAACATCACTGTTGTTCGTTGCCCTGGTGCAGTAGAACTTCCACTTGTAGCGCAGCGCGTTGCAAAAACAGGTAAGTTCGATGCGATTGTATCTCTTGGTACAGTAATTCGTGGCGGTACACCTCACTTTGACTATGTTTGTAGTGAATGTAATAAAGGTTTGGCACAAGTGTCTCTGGAATATTCTCTTCCAGTAGCGTTTGGTGTTCTTACTGTTGATACGATCGATCAAGCTATTGAACGCGCAGGAACCAAGGCTGGTAATAAGGGTGCAGAAGCAGCACTTAGCGCACTTGAGATGATCAACGTTCTTTCTGAAATCGATTCCTAATGGGGGCCAGTGTGAAACCAGCCGCACGTCGTAACGCACGTCAATTTGCTCTACAAGCAATTTATTCTTGGCAAATTACTAAAGAAAATATTGCTACCGTTGAAGAACAGTTCTTATCTGGTGGTAAGTATGATGAAGAAGAGCATCATGCTGCAGAGCCTGCTCTTGCTATGCCAGAAACAGACGTTGCATACTTCCGCGACCTACTAACTGGTGTTGCTCTTAGCCACATGGAACTTGATAGCAAGCTTCGTCCATTCGTATCTCGCCCTATGCAAGATCTGGATCTGATGGAACTAGCGCTTCTACGTTTAGCTATGTACGAGATGACTCGTCGCGAAGATGTACCATACAAAGTGGTTATCAACGAAGCTATCGAGCTTGCAAAAGTATTTGCAGCAGAAGACAGCCATAAGTTTGTTAACGGTGTGCTTGATAAAGCTGCACCGCACGTTCGTAAGAAATAAGACGTTCGTATATTGAATCTAAAGGTCAGCTTTTATGCTGGCCTTTTTTGTAACTAAATTTCTGTAATATCCATGATTACGGCGATTTTTATGAGACTAAAGATAGGGCATGTGATGTCTGGCGAATTTAACCTGATTGAAAAATATTTTGTAAATCGACAACCACAACGTAAAGACGTTCTTCTAGCTGCTGGCGATGATTGTGCTTTGGTCAAAGCGCCGGGCAATGTTGAGATAGCGATCAGCACGGACACCTTAGTGGCTGGTACCCATTTCTTAGCTGAGGCGAATCCGGCTTGGGTGGCACACAAAGCGTTGGCTTCCAATATCAGTGACCTTGCTGCAATGGGCGCAACGCCGGCTTGGGTGTCTTTTGCTTTAACCATGCCTGAAATCGATGAAGCATGGCTTGCTCCCTTCTGTGACTCCTTTTTTAAACTCGCAGACTACTTTGGTATTCAGTTAATTGGTGGCGACACAACCAAAGGTCCACTAAGCCTGACACTGACGGTACAGGGCTTTGTTCCTGAAGGACGAGCGCTGCGCAGAGATGGCGCGAAAGTGGGCGACTGGATTTACGTAACAGGTAATCTAGGTGACAGCAAAGCTGGCTTAGAAGTGTTACTTAACCCTGAGCAGAACAGAGCGAAGCCCTATGCTGCTGAGCTTGAAGAGAGACATTATGTGAGCGCCCCACGAGTGTTAGCGGGTCAGGCTCTAGTGAACCTTGCTTCATCTGCGATTGATATCTCTGATGGCGTTATTGCTGATTTAAAACATATCCTTAAGCGTTCTCAAGTTGGCGCGAGTATTGATGTAAGCACGCTGCCTATCTCTCCAGAGTTACGTCAGTTCGCTCCTGATATCACTTCAGCTCAGCAGTATGCGCTAACGAGTGGTGAAGAGTACGAACTGTGCTTTACTGTACCAGAAGAGAATAAAGGGTCGCTGGAAAGTGCTTTGTCACACACTGGTACAAAAGTCACCTGCATTGGCCAGATAAGACCTGTAGAATATTTTGAATTACACAATAATGGTGAACCACTAAGCTGGAACTTAACTGGTTACGATCACTTT
The DNA here is from genome assembly GCF_041467395.1 of Vibrio sp. 10N.247.310.98. Taxonomy (NCBI): domain Bacteria; kingdom Pseudomonadati; phylum Pseudomonadota; class Gammaproteobacteria; order Vibrionales; family Vibrionaceae; genus Vibrio; species Vibrio sp. 10N.247.310.98. The sequence goes on from NZ_JBFSUL010000004.1 coordinate 135,397, forward strand.
AAGGTTAATTGATGACAAACCCACTTTCTCTTATTTCTCTTAAAAATCCTTGGCATTTCTTAGCAACGGGTTTTGGCAGTGGCTTATCGCCTATTATTCCCGGCACAATGGGCACGCTTGCGTCAATTCCGTTGTACCTATTGTTGGTTCAGCTACCGTTTCCTGCTTACGTTGCCGTGGTGGTGGTAAGCTGCATTATTGGTATTAAGATCTGCCAAGTAACGTCTGATGATATGGGCGTGCATGACCACGGTTCTATCGTTTGGGATGAGTTTGCGGGCTTTTGGATCACCATGAGCTTAGTGCCTATGCTGAATATCCCTGCTGATGACTGGAAGTGGCTGCTGACTGGTTTTGTGCTTTTCCGCTTCTTTGACATGGTGAAACCATGGCCGATTGGTTGGTTAGATGCACGAATTCACGGCGGCTTGGGTATCATGATTGACGATATTGTAGCGGGTATTATGGCGGCTATTTCGTTGTATGCCGTGGCACATTTCGCTGGTTGGTTAGTGTGAGTTAACTGAAGGGCTAAGGTTTAGTTGGCGATACACCAAACTAATTAGCAGATACTAAAAAGGTTGACCCTAGGGCCAACCTTTTTTGTTTGCGGAGCTTACGAGCTTACGAGCTTACGAGCTTACGTATTAAAGCTACTTGGCAAGATAGTCAGTGATAGACTTCTCAATCCCTTTCGCATCTAAGCCAAGCTCTTCATGCAGCTCACCTTGAGTACCTTGAGCAATAAACTTGTCTGGTAGGCCAAGGTTCAATACTGGCATCAGTAGTTTTTCTTGCATCAAGAATTCAATCACACCTGCGCCCGCACCACCTGCAATCGCATTCTCTTCGATAGTTACCAGTACATCGTGGTCAGCAGCAAGTTGTTTGATCAGAGCTTCATCGAGTGGTTTCACAAAGCGCATATCTGCAACTGTCGCATCGATGACGTCAGCGGCTTGAAGTGCACTCTCAAGGAAAGTACCAAAGCTTAAGATAGCGACTTTCGAGCCATCTTTTGTTTTTTCGCTTTCGCGAACGATACGACCTTTACCAATCTCAAGCGCGGTAAATTTATTTTGTATCTCAGTACCCATACCATTACCGCGAGGGTAACGAACGGCACTTGGACCTGTATGCTGGTGGCCAGTGTAAAGCATTTGGCGACATTCGTTTTCGTCGCTTGGCGCCATGATCACCATGTTTGGAATACAACGCATAAAGCTTAAGTCGAACGCACCTTGGTGTGTTTGACCATCAGCACCGACAAGACCTGCACGGTCAATAGCGAACATGACCGGTAAGTCCATGATAGCCACATCGTGGATCAGTTGATCGTAGCCACGTTGTAGGAACGTCGAGTAGATAGCGACAATCGGCTTATCACCCGCAATCGCCATACCCGTTGCTAGGGTCACAGCATGCTGCTCAGCAATTGCTACGTCGAAGTATTGTTCTGGGTACTCTTTCGAGAAACGCACCATACCAGAACCTTCACGCATTGCAGGCGTGATCGCCATTAGCTTAGGATCTTGAGCGGCCATATCACACAGGAAGTCGCCAAAAATCTTAGAGAAAGTTGGTTTAGAGCTGGTGCTCTTAGGCAGACTTGAATGTGCAGGATCGAATTTAGGTACGCCATGGTAGCCAATTGGATCTTTCTCAGCTGGCTCGTAGCCTTTACCTTTCTTCGTCATGATATGCAGGAACTGAGGACCTTTTAGATCTCTCATGTTCTTCAGCGTTTTAATCAGCTCATTGACATCGTGACCATCAATTGGACCAATGTAGTTAAAGCCTAACTCTTCAAACATGGTGCCAGGAACAACCATGCCTTTTAGATGCTCTTCTGTACGACGAACGAGCTCTTTAATCGGCGGAACGCCCGATAGCACTTTCTTGCCACCCTCACGAATTGACGTGTAAAGACTGCCAGAAAGAACTTGAGCTAGATGGTTGTTCAGAGCGCCGACGTTTTCAGAGATCGACATCTCGTTATCGTTAAGGATAACCAGCATGTCATTGTGAATATCACCCGCGTGGTTCATCGCTTCGAAGGCCATACCTGCGGTAATCGCGCCATCACCAATCACACTGACGACTTTACGATTCTTGCCTTCTTTCTTCGCACTGATCGCCATACCGAGTCCGGCACTGATCGATGTTGAAGAGTGACCAACAGAAAGCGTGTCGTATTCGCTCTCTTGACGCCATGGAAATGGATGAAGTCCATCTTTTTGACGGATAGTCGACAAGCGGTCACGACGGCCAGTAAGAATCTTATGTGGGTATGCTTGGTGGCCAACATCCCAAACCAACTGGTCGAAAGGCGTGTTGTACACATAGTGCAGAGCAACTGTTAGCTCTACTGTACCTAAGCCTGATGCTAAGTGACCACTTGACTGGCTCACTGAGTTAAGAAGATAGGTACGTAATTCATCACAAAGCTGTGTAAGCGTCTCTTTTGGAAGTAGACGCAAATCCTCTGGCTTATCAGCCAAAGCAAGAGTTGGGTACTTTGATATATCAAGAGTCATAGGTAATGCGCGCTTATTGTCTTAGTTCTTGCGCTCGATGACGTATCGGGCGAACTCTTCGAGTAACTGGGTATTGTATGGGATTGCAGCCAAAGCTTGAAGCGCTTCCTGTAGCAGAGTTTGCGCTTTTTCTTGAGCGCCCTCTAAACCTAACAAAGAAGGGTAGGTGCTTTTGTTCAAATCTTGGTCAGAGCCCTGTGGTTTACCCAAAGTTTCGGTATCGCTAATGATATCTAAAATATCATCCTGAACTTGGAAGGCTAACCCGATTGCATCGGCGTACTTATCTAATTGAGGCATCACTTCAAACGCTTTTTCGCCAGCAGCAAGAGCACCTAAACGAATCGCACTCTTCATTAGAGCGCCAGTCTTGTTACGGTGAACTTCTTCTAACTCTTCTAGCGTGACAGAGCGGTTTTCAGCTTCAATATCAAGTGCTTGTCCAATACACATACCTTGTGCACCAGACGCTTCTGCTAGGCGTTGAATCATTCGAACGCGATTGCTTTCCCCGTCAGCACTTAATGTGCCTTCCGCAAGTATAGTAAACGCGAGAGTTTGTAGTGCATCGCCAGTTAAAATTGCCGTTGCTTCATCGTATTTGATGTGACAAGTCTGATGGCCACGACGCAATTCGTCGTCGTCCATTGCTGGAAGGTCGTCGTGAATCAGAGAGTAGGCATGAATACATTCGATTGCTGAAGCTGGAGTGTCGAGTTCTTCCGCGGTGCAACCGAGCATTTCCCCTGTAATGTAGACAAGAAACGGACGTGCGCGTTTGCCGCCTAAAAGTAACCCATAACGCATCGCGTTGATTAGGTTCTGATTTTGGTGTGGCAGGCGGTCAAGCCAAAGGTTCAGTTGCTCGTTATTACGTGCTTGATAAGACAATAACGTCTCGATCATAGGGGATCTCATACAATTTGTTATTCAGGTTGTGGGTTAAAGTCACTCAGTTCTGCATTTTCGTCATTTTGCAGCAGGATGCTAACACGCTGTTCAGCGTCGTTTAGTTTACTTTGACCAGCACGAGCGAGGGATATGCCTCGTTCGAACTTTTTCAGCGCATCATCTAAAGCTAGATCACCATTTTCTAGTTGATCAACCAAGCCATCAAGCTCTTCGATAGCCGCTTCAAAGCTCATATTTTCAGGTTTCTTAGTAGCCATAATAAATCTGCGTTTGGAAAGATGAACGAACGTTACCCTAGGCCGCTGAGATGGTCAAATGTAACCAAGAAATTTTGCTAGAAAGTTCGTTTTTAAGGGGCTTGAAGCCACTTTCATCTAATAACCTCACCTTGATCGAGTTTATGACTGCTCGAGAACGGGGAAGCGGGTAATAGTTGTGATACAAAAAGCAAAAGTGTGATACTTAGGCCAAGAATTTACTAAAAGATCTTATAGTCTTGCCGATAAAAAGATTATCGTCGACATAGAGCTACAAAAAAGCATGAGGAGTGCTCAGTGGATTTAGCAACCCTAATAGGTTTGATTGGTGGATTTGCCTTTGTAATCATGGCAATGATCCTAGGTGGAAGCCTCGGGATGTTCTATGACACGACATCCATATTGATCGTGGTTGGTGGTTCAACGTTTGTTGTTCTGATGAAGTTCACCATGGGACAGTTCTTTGGCGCGACTAAGATTGCCGGCAAAGCTTTTATGTTTAAAGCGGATGAGCCTGAAGATCTTATTGCGAAAGTTGTAGAGATGGCTGATGCGGCTCGTAAAGGTGGTTTTTTAGCACTGGAAGAGATGGAAATTAACAACAGTTTCATGCAAAAGGGCATCGATCTTTTGGTGGATGGCCATGATGGAGATGTAGTTCGTGCTGCACTGCAAAAAGACATCGCATTAACCACAGAGCGTCATGAGCAGGGCGCGAAGGTGTTCTCTGCATTTGGTGATGTAGCACCCGCGATGGGTATGATTGGTACCTTGGTTGGCTTGGTTGCCATGCTTTCTAACATGGATGATCCAAAAGCGATCGGCCCTGCGATGGCGGTGGCACTTTTAACCACCCTATATGGTGCGATTCTTTCGAACATGGTGTTCTTCCCAATTGCCGACAAGCTTGCGCTGCGTCGTGACCAAGAGACACTCAACCGTCGTTTGGTTATGGATGGCGTACTCGCGATTCAAGATGGTCAGAACCCACGAGTAATCGATGGTTACCTGAAGAGCTACCTAAACGAAGGTAAGCGTACGATTGATGGTGAACCTGCGTAAGAGGAGTTGAAGATGGATGAAGAAAATCCATGTAAATGTCCTCCTCCGGGATTGCCTCAATGGATGGGGACATTTGCTGACTTGATGTCACTGCTGATGTGTTTCTTCGTACTGCTGCTCTCATTCTCTGAGATGGACGTACTGAAGTTCAAACAGATCGCTGGCTCGATGAAATTTGCGTTTGGTGTACAAAACCGCTTGGAAGTGAAAGACATTCCTAAAGGCACCAGCATCATTGCACAAGAGTTTCGACCTGGTCGTCCAGAGCCGACACCGATTGATGTGATCATGCAGCAGACGATTGATATTACGCAGCAAACGCTTGAGTTTCATGAAGGTGAATCTGAGCGTGCTGGCGGTACCATGCGTGATCAAGGCAAGATGACCGGAGGCAAGTCGCCAGAGGTTTCGACTCACGACAATCAAAACTCTGAGTCAGACCAACAGCAACAACAAGCTGAAGCTCAATCGCAAGAGATGGAAACCTTGATGGAAAGCATCAAGAAGGCGTTGGAGCGAGAGATAGACCAAGGCGCGATTGAAGTTGAAAACCTTGGCCAGCAGATTGTGATTCGAATTCGTGAGAAGGGTGCATTCCCATCGGGTTCTGCTTTCCTACAGCCTAAGTTCCGACCTTTGGTGAGACAGGTTGCTGAGTTGGTGAAAGATGTTCCGGGTATCGTTCGAATCTCAGGGCACACCGATAATCAACGTCTTGATTCCGAGCTTTATCGATCTAATTGGGACTTGTCATCACAGCGAGCAGTGTCTGTTGCTCAAGAGATGGAAAAGGTGCGTGGTTTCTCTCATCAACGCTTGAGAGTACGCGGCATGGCGGATACCGAGCCAGTCGAGCCGAACGATACTGAATGGCAACGTAGCCTCAACCGCCGCGTTGAAATCAGCATCATGCAGGGCGAGCCGCTTTACAGTGACGAAGTGCCTGTTATTAATGAATAGCCGATACGTGTACACACGGTAGCATGCAGATAGCATCGAAAGCCCAACCTTATAATGAGGTTGGGCTTTTTGTTTGCTGGTCTTCAATGGTTCTCTCTGCGGCATTTATGTCGTTTCGAAACCTGCTACTGTTAATAACAAGCGGTTTAATGATGGTGTTACAGCAAGCACTCTTTTCCTTGCTTCACTTTCTCATGTATAATTCGCGCCCTTAGATTTAGATATGATCTATTCTTGCTTCAAGTGCTGTGTAAATTTTCTAATTTACTTGGCGATGAGCGTTTTCAAAATTTTGAACATTAATGTTGTGAAAGTACTATGAAATTTATTGTTAAGCCCCATCCGGAAATTTTTGTAAAAAGTGAATCGGTGCGTAAGCGCTTCACAAGGATTCTAGAGTGCAACATTCGTAACGTTATTCAACGTCGCTGTGAAAGTGTTGCGGTATTCAACCGTCGCGATCATATTGAAGTGACGTCTGAGAGTGACCAGTACTACGCAGAAGTGTTAGAGGCTCTGACTCACACTCCAGGTATTCACCACTCTCTTGAAGTTCAACAGTCTGAATTCAAAGACTTGCACGATATTTACGAGCAAGTACTAGAACGCAGCCGTGCTGACATTGAAGGCAAGACTTTCTCTGTACGTGCTAAGCGTCGTGGTAAGCATGACTTTACCTCTATTGAACTTGAGCGCTACGTAGGCGGCGGTCTAAACCAAGCAGTTGAGTCAGCGAAAGTTCGACTTAAGAACCCTGATGTAACCGTTAAGGTTGAAGTGGCTAACGACAAGCTAAACCAAGTTCTAGCTCGTCACAAAGGCCTCGGTGGCTTCCCTCTTGGTACTCAAGAAGATCTACTGAGCTTGATCTCTGGCGGCTTTGATTCTGGTGTTTCAAGCTACCTGCACATCAAACGTGGCTCTAAGGTTCACTACTGTTTCTTCAACCTTGGTGGCCCAGCGCATGAGATTGGCGTTAAGCAAGTAGCTCACTACCTATGGAATAAATACGGCTCATCTGCAAAAGTGAAGTTCATTTCTGTAGACTTCGAACCAGTAGTTGCTGAAATTCTTGAGAACGTAGAAGACGGCCAAATGGGCGTTGTTCTTAAGCGTATGTTTATGCGTGCTGGTGGTATGGTTGCAGAGCGCTTCGGTATTGAAGCTCTAGTAACGGGTGAAGCACTTGGTCAGGTTTCTAGCCAAACGCTAACTAACCTTCGCCACATCGACAACGTGACAGATACTTTGATTCTTCGTCCGCTTATCAACTGGGACAAAGAAGACATCATTGACCTTTCTCGTATCATCGGTACTGAAGACTTCGCTAAAGTAATGCCTGAGTACTGTGGTGTTATCTCTAAGAAACCAACAGTGAAAGCGAAGAAAGGTAAACTGGAAGCAGAAGAAGCTAAGTTTAACTTTGAAGTGCTGGATCAAGTGATCGAGAACGCTCGTGTTATGGATATCCGTGACATCGAGAAAGAGAGCCAAGAGCAAGCGCCTGAAGTTGAACAAGTTCAAGCTGTTGCTGAGCACGCTATCGTTCTTGATATCCGTAGCCCAGAAGAAGAAGACGAAAGCCCACTAGAGATTGAGGGTGTTGAAATTAAACACATCCCATTCTTCAAGCTTTCGACTCAGTTTGGCGACCTAGACCAAGCGAAAGAGTACTTGCTGTACTGTGACCGTGGTGTAATGAGCCGTCTACAGGCGCTTTACCTACAAGAGCAAGGCTTCCATAACGTTAAGGTTTACCGCCCGTAGTGGTGTATTGACCAACCGTTAATCATTTTGCAAAGCCGCTTACTGAAAAGTAAGCGGCTTTTTTATTTTCTATTGTGAATGATTTACAGTAGTCAGACAGAGGCGTGAGTTTGGGCGTGCTATCGTCATGCTCAGCTTTGAAATTTTTGATTGATAGAAAGAGTGTGTTCTAAACGGGTTTATAAGTACCGAAGAAGTGTGAGTATCTTGAAGTATTCTGTTACTTTTTAGTGCAACTCAATGGTGCTATTTGTATGTGTTCAGTTGATTATTTGAGTGGGTGTCTGATTCTGTGATTGGCGATGAAAAATAATAAAGATTAATTAGCACAGCTATTGATAAACTTGTTGTTACATTTCTTTGCACATAAAAAAACACCGCCCATAAGGCGGTGTAAACAAATTTGACAGACAGGTCAAAATAAATACAGGAAGTACATGCCTCGTTTCAGTATAAACTGCAACAAAACATTTGGTAGAACTCTACCCAACTCGAAAAGAACGAGTTTGCAAACACAACATCGCAGGAGCTAAGCCAATTGATTCTAGAGAGAATCAAGCCGTTCAGGCTAGCTGCTGCGGGATGAAATATAGAATTTCTCTGGCTGCTAGGCAATGGACAAATTATAATGTTTCAGATAAAAAAAACTAATGCTTATTTAGAGAGTAACTATGTCTCGTCGATTACCCCCATTAAACTCGCTAAGAGTGTTTGAAGCTGCAGCTCGACACTTGAGTTTTACGCGTGCTGCAGAAGAGTTGTTTGTTACTCAAGCGGCAGTCAGTCATCAGATCAAAGCGCTTGAAGAATTCTTATCTTTGAAGCTGTTTCGCCGAAGAAACCGCTCTTTGCTGCTAACTGAAGAAGGTCAAAGCTACTTCTTAGATATCAAAGATATTTTCACATCACTAGCAGAAGCGACAGACAAAGTGCTGGAGCGAAGTGAGAAGGGCGCATTGACCATCAGTTTACCGCCGAGTTTTGCTATTCAATGGTTGGTACCAAGGCTCGCTGACTTTAATCAGCAAGAGCCTGATATTGATGTAAGAATCAAAGCCGTTGATATGGATGAAGGCTCGCTAACCGATGATGTAGACGTCGCTATCTATTATGGCCGAGGGAATTGGTCGGGGCTCAGAGCCGATAAACTTTACCAAGAATACTTGATCCCTCTTTGCTCACCTTCCGTGCTGCTAGGAGCTAAACCTTTAGAATCTCTCAGTGATTTGGCATGTCATACGCTACTGCATGATACATCTCGAAAGGATTGGAAACAGTTTGCTAAGCAAAATGGTATTGATGGGGTAAACGTTAATCATGGCCCTATCTTCAGTCACTCAACCATGGTATTGCAGGCGGCCGCTCACGGGCAAGGTATTGCTTTGGGTAATAATGTGTTGGCGCAACCTGAAATCGAAGCAGGTCGTTTGATTGCACCTTTTGATGAAGTGTTGGTAAGTAAGAACGCCTTCTATGTAGTGTGTCATGAGAAACAAGCTGACATGGGGCGTATTGCGACTTTCCGTGATTGGATGTTGGCGAAAGCGCAAAGTGAACAAGAGGACTTACTTGATGAATAACCTCATCATTGATGGTGAAGACAACCCAATAACCTTTATCTTTGCACATGGTGCTGGCGCAGGTATGGATCATGAGTTCATGCAGTCGGTAGCAAAAGGGTTGGCGTTTAAAGGGATACGAGTGATTCGTTTTAATTTCCCTTACATGATCAAACGTGCTGAAGATGGTAAGCGTCGTCCACCTGATCGAGCCCCTAAACTGCTCGAAGCTTACCAAGATATTATCGGACAGGTAGATGCCGATAAGCTTGTGATTGGCGGTAAGTCGATGGGAGGACGTATGGCGAGCCATTTGTCTGAACTTGATAAGGTGGCCGCAATGGCGTGTTTAGGCTTTCCTTTCCACCCACCAGGTAAACCCGAGAAATACAAAGGTGAGCATCTGGCTGAGTTAGCAAAGCCATGCCTCATTTTACAAGGTGAGCGCGATACCTTTGGTAAGCGTGAAGAGTTTGCTGATTTTGATCTGTCTGATTCTATTCGTGTTGAATTTATTCCCGATGGCGACCACAGCTTTAAACCTCGTAAGAGTTCTGGTTACACCGAGCAGCAGAATATTGCGTTAACCGTTGAGAAGTTATCAGCGTTTATCAAAGAGGTACTCAATGAGAAGTAAGTATTTACTCACGTTTGCTGGCATCTCTGGTGCGGTTGCTGTGATGCTTGGCGCCTTTGCAGCTCACGGTTTGAAAGCTATCTTGTCTGAATATCTGCTAGGCGTGTTTGAGACGGGTGTTCAGTACCAATTTATCCATACTCTAGCGATATTGGCGTGTGGCGCTCTGCTGCAGATGAAACTTGGCGCTAAATCACAAAAATATTTTTTCATTGCGGCAATTTGCTTTATCATCGGCATCCTTTGTTTTAGTGGCAGCCTTTATGGCTTAGCACTGACAGGAATAAAATGGTTTGGCCCTATAACACCGTTTGGTGGTCTACTATTTATCATTGGTTGGGGAGTCTTCTCCTTCGCTGCTTTGAATATAAAAGAGGTAACTCAGTGAAACACGTACTACTTTATTGTCGCTCTGGTTTTGAAAAAGAATGTGCTGGCGAAATTCAAGACAAGGCAACACAACTGGAAGTGTTTGGTTTTCCTCGCCTAAAGAACAATACAGGTTTTGTATTGTTTGAATGTTACCAAGCAGGTGAAGCGGACAAGTTGATCAAAGAGATCGATTTCCAATCACTGATCTTTGCTCGTCAAATGTTGGCAGTGGCTGTTGAAATTAAAGACCTGCCAACCGATGACCGTATTTCTCCAATTCTTGAGGCGCTTTCTGAGAAAGAAGGTTTCCCTCGTTGTGGTGATATCCGTATTGAAACGCCAGATACTAACGAAGCAAAAGAGCTTTTGAAGTTCTGCCGTAAATTTACCGTGCCGATGCGTCAAGCGATGCGTGGTAAAGGCCTGATGACAGCGAAAGATAACGCTAAGAAGCCTGTGCTTCATTTATGCTTCATCGCTCCGGGCCACTGTTTTGTTGGTTACTCTTACCCAACGAACAACTCCCAGTTCTTTATGGGTATCCCTCGTCTGAAGTTCCCATCAGATGCGCCAAGCCGTTCTACATTGAAGCTAGAAGAAGCATTCCACGTATTCATCCCTCGTGATGAGTGGGACGAGCGTTTGGCTCCAGGTATGTGGGGTGTTGATTTAGGTGCATGTCCAGGTGGTTGGACTTACCAATTGGTTAAGCGCTCGATGTTCGTTCACTGTGTTGATAACGGCATGATGGCAGACAGCCTAATGGAAACAGGTCAAATTAAGCACCACATGGTGGATGGCTTTAAGTTTGAACCAGACCGTAAGAACGTAACTTGGATTATCTGTGACATGGTTGAGAAGCCAGCTCGTGTTGCTCACCTTATGGGTGAGTGGATCATCAAAGGCTGGGCGAAAGAAGCACTGTTCAACCTTAAACTGCCTATGAAAGGCCGTTACGATGAAGTACTGCAAGATATCGAGAACCTAAAAGTGTTCCTGATTGAGAACAAAGTGAAGTTCAAGATGCAGGCTAAGCACCTTTACCACGATCGCGAAGAGATCACGGTCCACATTCAGGCGCTTTCAAACATCTCACCGCACTAATATTTACGTTAGTGTGTCAGTGATAAAAAATGCTCCTTTAAGGGGCATTTTTTGTATCAATATTATCGAGTCACAGCGACTTAAGCGTTTGCTTCGTAACGAATATCTTGCAGGTTGAACCCTAAATCAATATCGGTTTTGAGTGCCGATACTTGCTTACATACACGAGCGGATTCGATGTGTTCGTCGAACTTCTTACGATATTTTTTCGGCAGATCTTCTGCTTGATAGGCCGCTTCGATATCTGGGTAAGTGGTCAATATCTCTTTGGCTGCTTTTGGCCCGATACCTGGGATGCCCGGTACTTGGCTTGAGCTTACGCCCGTTAATCCCCAGTAATCCGCCAGTTGTTCAGGTTTAACGCCAAACTCAGCTTCGATAAAGGGTTTATCTAACCAGCGGTGCTGGAAGTAATCTCGGATCTGAAGCGTTGGTGACAACAGTTGGCAGTAGCCCTTATCCGTCGAGACGATGGTGACGGTTTCTCCGTGGTCAGCCACTTTCTTTGCCAGTGTTGCGACGAGATCATCCGCTTCATCGCCATCAGACAGCAGTGAATCAATGCCTAACTCCCACCAAGCTTGTTGAATAGCATCAAGGCCTTTCATCAATGGTTCTGGCATGGGTTTACGATTCTGCTTATAAGCAGGAAGCACATCTGCGCGCCAGCCACGGTCTTGTAAATGGTGATCAAATACCGCGATGATGTGGGTGGGCTTTGATTCATTCAGAATCTTATTGAGAGTGCGAATTGTGGTGGTAATGGTTCTTGCTATATCGGTTGGATCCGGCTGAACAGAGTGCACGCGTCGGATGAGGTTTAAGGCATCGATAATAACAAGATGGATAGACATAAGTTTCCACTAAATAGGCAATAAAAAAGGGGCTGCTAGCCCCTTATAGTAACGTATCACTTGGTGAGTTGAAACGTTGGTAACGTAAACGCCTTAATCACGTGAGGCGATTTTATAGCAAGGCACGTAGTCGGTCCCTCCCGGTAACTTCATTCGATGTTGCTCAACAAAGTCATTCAGCAGTTGGTCCATCTTGGTCATTAGCTCTTTGTCGCCATCAATTAGGAATGGGCCGTGCTTCTCGATCTCCAGAATACCCTCTGCTTTGACGTTACCAGCCACAATGCCTGAGAACGCTTTACGTAAATTAGCGGCTAGGCTTTCTGTTTTTTGGTCCATATGAAGATCAAGCGCCGCCATAGATTCGTGTGTTGGGTCGAATGGCAGTTGGAACTCAGGCTCAATATGCAGTGACCAGTTGTAGCTGTAGGCATCACCGGTCTCTTTACGGTGAGAACGCACATCTGGCATCGCTTGTTTCATGATTTTCGCAGCGCGTGCTGGGTCATCAATCACGATCTCGTAATGTTTCTGAGCATCAGGCCCTAGAGTTTCCCCAATGAACTTATCGATTGAGCGGAAGTAAGCCTCACTCTCTTTCGAGCCCGTTAACACAATCGGCATTGGCTGTTCGGCGTTATTCGGGTGCATCATGATCCCTAAGATGTACAGCAGCTCTTCGGCCGTGCCGGGCCCGCCTGGGAAAATGATGATGCCATGTGCCATACGAACAAACGCCTCAAGACGCTTCTCAATATCTGGCATGATCACCAGTTCGTTGACGATTGGGTTTGGTGGCTCAGCCGCAATGATCGAAGGCTCGGTAAGCCCAAGATAACGATGATCGGTGTAACGCTGCTTCGCGTGACCAATGGCAGCCCCTTTCATTGGGCCTTCCATTGCACCCGGTCCACAACCGGTACAGATATTCAGTTCACGGAGGCCGAGCTCATTACCGACTTCACGAGTGTATTGGTATTCGCTGGCATTAATAGAGTGACCACCCCAACATACAATCAGGTTAGGCTCGATGCCTGGCGTCAACGCACCTGCATTTCTCAAGATACCAAACACAAGGTTAGTAATGTGAGTGGCATTAGTCAGGTTGAGCCTTTGGTTATCGGCTAAGTGCATGTTGACGTAAACAATGTCACGCAGCACTGAAAATAGGTGCTCTTGAATACCCTTGATGATTTCACCATCGACAAAGGCATGCTCTGGTGGGTTGCTTAGTTCGAGCTTAATACCACGCTCACGGCGAACGACTTCGACATCGAACGACAGATATTTGTCGAGCAACTCTTTGGAGTTGTCGGTATGGCTACCCGAGTTCAGGACCGCTAACGTACAGTTGCGATACAGTTGGTACAGATCACTAGACGCGGTTTTCTTAAGACGCTCAACCTCAAGTTGAGAGAGTAAATCCATGCTACCGGCAGGGCTGATATGAGTGATCATAGTGCCTCCTTGTTGAAAAGAGCAGGGGACGTTGAAGTGACCCTCTGGCTCGAGAGTGAGAAGCAAACGTTGAAAGTGTTTGGTTAAAGGTAGGAGAGAGTTAACCAGACGAAACGGATACGACAGCGTTGCTTGCCATGAATGCTTGTTAAGCGAATGTTAATCATTAGCTTAGCAAACATTGAGGGAAATGGTATGTGATAAGTATTTGAAAAAATGAAATAAATTAAATCTAGGGCTGGCCTAGTGCCAAACAAGTTGGTTGGTACCGCGTTGTTTTGCTTTATTTAGAGTCTTATTGAGTCGCTCTAGCACTTCTTCAGGTGTATCTGACTCTTTAAACTGAGTACTTGCCGCGCATAAAGTAATCGTGATTTGTTGGTCACGGAACTTAAAGGGTAAGCGGCTTACTTGAGTTTGAATGTTTTGAATCACTTGGTGACAATATTCATCGGTTTGCTCTGGCAATAGTAAGACAAATTCTTCACCTGAAAAACGCGCCACAGTATCGGTCGTGCCTGCTTCTTTGGTGATGGTTCTTGCGATGATCTTAAGCGCTTTATCGCCGGCGGTATAACCAAAGCTATCGTTAATGGCTTTGAAGTTGTCGATGTCCAGAAGTACTACGCGCAGTGAGTGTTGTGCGCGGATCCAGCGGCGATACTCAAGCTCTAAGCGATCAGTAAAGGCAGTGCGATTGTAAACCTTGGTTAGAGGATCAAGCAGCATACGCTGAGCCTGATCTTCCAAGCGCTTACGGTAATCTTGCGTCACTTCATAGAGTGAATCTAACTGAGTCTTTCCGTAACTCATTCTCTCTATCAGAGCTTGTTCTTTTTGCTCTGCGTGGTTCAGCCTTTCCGAAAGAGAGGCGATTTCACTGAGTAGCGGATTAATCGACAGCTTTAAACTATCAATATCTTTCGCTTTATCTACCGAGCTTTGGCTTCTAGTGACTAGTTCATTTAACTCAGAGTTTAGACCTTGTCGGTGCTCAAAGTAGCTCTGGCTCTGGTCGGCATTTTGGTCTGCCGTTTTGATGCTGGACGCTAAAGAAGAATTAAGCTGATCGATGAATTGTTCAGACTTCTTACGTTCTAGGTTGGTGCCTTCAATAACCAGTTTGAGGATCTGAAGTGTTAGCTCAAGTAGGTTTTGTGTGGAAACACCAAGCAGCAGCTTCGCTCGAATATCGGTAAGCAGATCACCCGATTCACCCTCGAAGTCGAGTTCAGTGATCAGATGTTGTAGTTCGTTTGATAGGTCGGAAAGGAGCTCTTGTTCCGGAGAGTGCGCAGCGTCAGCAAAATGGGTGCGTGAGTTATTCGCCATAATCTTTATGGCACGCTCATAAATACCGAGAAGTTTCATGGCGTGGTCGACTTTCTGACTGCCATTGCATTCGGAGAAGCTAAGTAAGTTTCGTAGGTCGCGTTTGAGCTGTGCTGGAAGGCCAGTTATGCGCTGCAGCGTTTCCCCACTGTGCTTAATGCTATCGTCCAGATACCCGTTCTGTTTATCCATAGCCAACGTTTTCTGCTTAAGCATCCTTTCTAATACTGCCAGTTTTGGGATCATTGAGCTAATGTCTTTTTGCTTTTCTAGCTCTTCCCTAAGGGCAATGAGGTTTTCATCTAAATGGCTGTTACTACCAACACATGCATCACTTAAAGACGTGACGATACGCTTTAGAACTTTCTGTTCTCTAATAAACTTGAACGAGGTGTCTCTTTGCGTCAAACGGACCTGATCCAACTGAGATTTCAGCTGGTGGAGTTGCGCCTGAATGTCTTTTTCAAGAATGCCCATAGATGTATTTATTAGCGCCGCGTAGACCGATCTCGATCATTTTGATGAAATTCCGTTACATCGATAATAACAAAACTAAAAATAAGGTCACGACTTGCTGCTCTTAACCGCTCGCAAATCAGTCATCTTTTAGCATTTTTTTGATGTTGTCCTCATTCTGGTACGAGGATTGTATTTTTATTAACCCTTGATTAATCGCATGTTTACACGCTTCTCTTATGTTACCAGTTGCAAGGCTCGCTGCTGGTGCATTATCGATAGCTTTTAGATAGACCCATTGGCTACTGCGCTCTTTGAGACTGATCTCACGGGCGAGATTGGTCGACATCAACAATACGTCGAGCAGCTCTTGATCGTTAATTGCGGTGTAAGCGCGTGGCAAGAATGGGTAGTCAGCGATGCCCATACGGACCGTTCGGTTGATGTTTCGCTCTGTTTCGAAGTCATTCACCCAAGACTGAATCTTTCTGAACATGTCCTCAGGCGACAAATCACGGTCCGCGTTTGGCTCGATATAAAGCAGGTTCGCATCCGAGAAGTGGTAGACACGAGCTGGGCCTTCAAGCTTAGATTTTAGGAATTCACCGAAAGCGTCTTCCAGTTCTAGACCGGCTTTGTAACCGTTCTGCGTGTACATATTGCGTAAGAACGGTAAATCAATCATCACGAAGCGTAAGCGGTCGTTGAGTGGCTCATGAATCAATTCGCCAAGTTGCCACTGTTCGAAGGTCTGGCTGGTTTGTTCTAGCGAATTGGACAGCTTGGCATTGAGCATTCTGAGGTTCGGGAGCTTAGATCGTGAGTGCGTAAACAGGTCTGTTCGTAGTGAGTCGACTTCTTTGGCTAAGGTTTGAATGAGGTAGCCACGGCGAAGCACAAAGAAGAACAAGATAATACTGAACAAGAATAGGGCGAACGATATTTTCTGGAACTTGCGATGCTCTAGTTTGTACTTTTCTAGCTCTTGCGCTTGGCCTGCGTAGTGCAGGGTTTGTTCGGCAAATTCTTTCTGTTGACGGAACGCGTCTTCGCCAACACGGTTGAGTTTTTGCTGCTCTAGAGAGACAAGGCTGTTGTATTGCTTGAGGTTTGCCAATGCTTGCTGTGGACGACCTGCCTGTTCATAACCCAAAGAAAGTAAGTAGTACGAGCGTTGTGAAAGGCGCATGTTCTCTATCTGGCGTGAGATCTCAAGTGCACGTGTCGCATGCTTTATCACGTCTTCGCTTTCTTGTAGGTGATACGCTAACCCTGCAGATAACAGTGCAGCACGGCCTTCCAGCTTTGGAATGTCGGTATATTCCAGCAGCTCAAGGGCACGGGTTAGGTACTGTTCTGCTAGAGGGTAGTTATAAAGGCGTAAGTAGGTCGCCGATAGACTTAGTCGGATATCAATGACTTGGTGGATATCTCGGTCAGTGCTTTCGTGATCAAGAACGTTGAAGAAGTGTACCAAGGCAAGGTTATATTTCCCTTGATAGAAGTACACATCCCCCATTTTCTTAAGCACTTGTGCTAAGACAGGCGAGTTTTCAAAGTTGTCATAGAAATCAGCGGCTTGAGATAGGTGTTCTAACGCTTTATCCAACACTTGGCGCTCAAAGAAAAGCTGCGCAAGTAGGCGGTTGACCTTGGCCAAACGTGAACTAAGATTGCCCTCTACTGATTTCCAGTAGCCATACAACAACTCGGATAACGCGTGGTTGTACTCTTTGTGAGTCAGATAAAACTCGCCGACGGAGATATGGTAGTCGATGGTGACTTTTTCAGAGTAACGTTGATCGAGATAGGTTTTGGCTTCTTGATAGAACTTTTCGGCTTCATCGATCTTGTTGTCGTAAGAGGCGATGTCGGCTTTCAACATGATCAAGCGATAGGTAATGCCTTCCGTTAAGCGTAAGGTTTTATTCACCGACTCTAGATTTGTTTCAATGTTAGTGAGCTCTGATTTTGCTTTGGCTGATTTTCTATCACTCAGCCAAAGTAAGCGAACTTTTAGGATCTGAAGATCTATTTTTAGGTAATCAAGCTTATAGGTTTGCGCTAGCTCGGAGGCTTTGTCGATGTGCTGAATCGCAATACGCATATTGCCAAGGTTGTATTCCGCTTTGGCTAAGATCTTATACGCATCGATACTGCTGTTTGGTGTTCGAATCGAGGAGTCTGTCTCTTCGCGAGAAATAGCTGAAGGGCTTTTCTCGCGTTGATCAGAAAGGACACGCAGCGTTAGGTAGCTGTTGGCCATTTGTTTTGCTTGGCTCGGCTCGATCTCAACCAAATTATTGGCTTCATTGAGTAGCGCCGACGAATAAACCGACGCATTGACCGATGTGCTTAAGCTTAAAATAAATAGACTAACAACGTATAACCAACGCATTTCAATGTCCCTTTAAAGATTTGGTAGGTTCAAATAAGTGTGGGTGGTTCTCGCCTGATTATTGGCGAGCCATACGCTTATTGTGGCTTGGTCTATCTTGCTCTGTTGAACGGTATGGGTTGATATCCAGACCACCACGACGTGTGTAACGTGCGAACACAGTTAGCTTCGAAGGTGCACAGTATTTCATGATGTCAGTGAAGATACGCTCAACACATTGTTCGTGGAATTCATTGTGCTCACGGAAAGAAACTAAATAGCGTAGCAGAGCTTCACGGTCAATTTGCTTACCAGAATATGCGATCTCAACGCTGCCCCAATCCGGTTGATTGGTGATCAAACAGTTCGACTTCAATAGGTGGCTGTGCAGTGTTTCTTCAACGTCTTGTTCGCCAGCAGCGCCTTCAAGCAGCGACGCTTCAAAGTCGTAGCTAGTGATTTGGATGTC
Source organism: Vibrio sp. 10N.247.310.98 (assembly GCF_041467395.1). Lineage (NCBI taxonomy): Bacteria > Pseudomonadati > Pseudomonadota > Gammaproteobacteria > Vibrionales > Vibrionaceae > Vibrio > Vibrio sp. 10N.247.310.98. The sequence goes on from NZ_JBFSUL010000004.1 coordinate 153,510, forward strand.
TTGGTTGTCGATACAGTCACCTTCCATCGTCACTATAGGTTGGTTAGTGTAGTCGGTTACTGAGTTTACATTCACAATCACCGTTTCGCCTGCACATGCCGACAAATCTTGGGTCAGGCGCTCGGTTACTTGATCCCAGTTTTCAAATTGAGTCTGGTTGTAGCTGTTCAGGTACAGCTTGAAAGATTTTGATTCAATTAAATTTGGGCTGGTTGCTGGGATGAAAACTTCACCGACAGCCACTTGTGGTAGACCATTGGTGTTTAGCCACGAAAGCTCGTACATCGTCCAAATATCATGACCAACAAAAGGCAGCTCGCCGTTTAGCGCAAGATCATCGCGATTAAGGCTACGAGGCACTGGTTGCAATAAACTTGCATCGTATTGGTTAGAGTACTCAGTTTTTTGGCCAAGGGTTAAACCCGCTAGCTCTTTTGCGTCAGAATATTTGCTCATACTTTCGTTTCAAATTCGATTAGAATGGGGTCGATTTTACTGAATCCCCCTTACCCTGTCATTAAGTCATCGCTTAATCGGCGCGGAAAGGGCTCGGATTCTATTTATTATTTTGTGTTTAGGAGATTTTCATGACTCAACGTGCTCAAGACGCACTACTTTCTTTTAGTCAGCGATACGTTGACGCGTGGAAGCAGAAACACCAAAGCTTACCTCGTAATGAGGAGTTGGTGGACATCGTATCGCCATGCGTAGAAGAAAAGAGTGGCGATGCCGTGTTGTGGAAGCACTATCCACGTGAGCAATTCGCGGATTTCACCAACGTTGAAACCGGTATTGAGTTGACTCTGCATGAGGACATCAAAACTTTCTACGGCGCACAATTCAGCGCAGATATGAACGCAACTTTCGATGGTAACGAATTGACTCTGTTACAGATTTGGAGTGATGAAGACTTCGAATGCCTACAAGAAAACATTTTGGGTCACCTAGTAACTCAGCGTCGCTTGAAGCTAAAACCAACGGTTTTCATTGCTGCGACCGATGCTGAGCTGGATGTTATCTCTATCTGTAACCTAACGGGTAACGTGATTTTGGAGCGCTTAGGTACCAAAAATCGTGATGTGCTCGCCGAGACATTGGCAGAATTTTTAGAAAAGCTACAACCAGCGGTATAAATAGATGTACGTACTAGAACTTCAATTTGAGTGTTTTGATAACACAACGGTAAGCGCTGTCGACAAGGCGGTTAATGGCTTAATGGATGCACTTCGTTATAACGGACAAGTGTTAGGTCGTGAGTTCCCAATCGTGATGGGCGATGGTGAATTCTATGTTCGCGTTGTGTGCCCGGAGCAAGATAGCTTGCACCCGCGTAATCACTCAGACTTTGTGAAAGTGTGTTTTGATCGCTTGTCTAACGCGAGCCTACTAGCGCCTAAAATGCGTTTGCTAGGTCGAGATCTGAACTCAGAAGAAGTGGCAGAAGATGAAACACCAAGCTGGCAGGTGTTATACACGACATTCGTGCACACCTGTTCACCGCTGCGTAGTGGCGATAGCTTGCTACCAATCCCTTTGTATCGCAATCCACCTACCTTCAATGGCGACCATAAAGCCGTGTTGAAATGGCAGACCGAATGGCAAGCCTGTGATGAAGTACAAATGGGTGGTGGTTGTCGCGCGGAACATGCAACGCTAACCGAGATCAGTGACACGAAGAGTGTGCTGTTTAAACGCGGTTGGGGTCTAAGAGGGCGCATTGAGTATCTGACTAAGGTTCCAACCTACTACTACTTATACCGTGTCGGTGGGATCAGCCTGAAAGATGAAAAAGAGCGCAAATGCCCGCAATGTGGTGGTGAATGGCTGCTAGATGCGCCTATCCACGATATTTTCTATTTCAAGTGTGATGACTGCCGATTGGTGTCAAACATCTCTTGGGATCACCTGAAGTAATCGACTTTGTTTCGCTTAAATCTGAGATGCTTTACTTTCTAGCAAATCTTTATCATTAAAAAAGGGGCTGACGTTATGTCAGCCCCTTCGGGTATCTATACAGTGCTGTCGTTTAGTTGATTACCAACCTTTAACGACGCCACCTTGGAAGATGTCAGAAGCTGCGTTGTACACTTCTTCAGTTTGGTAAGCTTTAACGAAGTTTTGTACGTTTTCAGCGTTTAGGTTGTCTTCACGAGAAACGATTAGGTTTACGTAAGGAGAATCTTTGTCTTCAACGAATACGCCATCTTTTTGTGGAGTCAGGTTGATAGAGCTCGCGTAAGTTGTGTTGATGATAGATAGAGCAACATCATCAAGAGAACGTGGCAGTTGAGCTGCGTCTAGTTCAACAATCGTTAGGTTCTTAGGGTTACCCACGATGTCGCGAACTGTAGCTAGAAGACCTGCGCCTTCACGAAGTTCAAGAAGACCTTGTTGCTCAAGAAGAAGTAGAGAGCGACCTAGGTTTGTAGGGTCGTTTGGTACAGCAATACGAGCACCGTCTTGGATTTCGTCTACCGATTTCACTTCTTTAGAGTAACCCGCAATTGGGTAAACAAACGTGTTACCAGCGATAGTTAGCTTGTAGCCACGGTCAGCCACTTGCTGATCTAGGTACGGTGCGTGTTGGAATGCGTTGATGTCGATAGAACCATCATCTAGAGCTGCGTTTGGTGTTACGTAATCCGTGAAAGTAACCAGTTCAACGTCTAGGCCGTATTTCTCTTTCGCTACTTTAGCTGCCACTTCAGCAACTTGCGCTTCTGCACCTGCCATTACGCCAACTTTTACTTTAGAAGTATCCACTTCTTTATCACCACAACCTGCTAGAACTAGCGCTGAAGCTGCTGCTGCGATAGTTAGTAAACCTTTAAGGTTAAATTTCATAATAATCTCCTTTTAATAAATCTATTTAATTAGGTTCAGACGACTCTAATCTTTATGTGTGAGTCTTTATCTGTGGTCAACGCGGCGAACTAATGAATCACCGATTGATTGAATAATTTGTACCAGCACAATCAACATCACTACTGTCACAGCCATGATGGTCACATCGTAGCGGTGGAATCCGTAACGAATCGCGACATCACCTAGGCCACCACCGCCTACAGTACCGGCCATTGCTGAGTAGCTCACCAGAGTCACTAGCGTAATCGTTACTGAGTTGATGATAGTCGGTAGTGCTTCTGGAAGCAGAACCTTATTGATGATTTGTGTTGGTGTTGCGCCCATTGATTGGGCCGCTTCCACTAGACCTGTTGGTACTTCAAGTAGTGCACTTTCGATAAGTCGAGCCACGAATGGGATAGCGCCAATCGTCAGTGGAACAATCGCTGCTGTTGTACCGATGAAGGTACCAATCAGCATCTTAGTCAGTGGAATAATCGCAACCATCAAAACTAAGAAAGGTACTGAACGACCCACGTTCACAATCGCACCTAGAATCTTGTTTACTTTGGTGTTCTCTAACAGGCCACCTTTTTTAGTCGTATGCAGAATCACGCCTAGTGGAATACCGACCGCGAAGCCAACAATGCCTGCAACAGCAACCATGTAAAGCGTTTCGCCTGTTGCGCCTAATAGAAGGTTACCGTTAAGGCTGATCCAGTCAGCAATCTCGTTGAAACTAAAGGACATAACCAAGCACCTCTACTTTTACATTGTTGTCGCGTAGGAATTGGATAGCAGCATTATCATCTGCTTCATTACCGAACAGTTCAGCGACCATCATGCCGAACTTCACGCCACCGGCGTAATCAAGGTCAGAACTTAAGATGCTGACATCGATATTGAATTTACGTGCGATTTGCGTCATTAGCGGAGCATCAACCGTTGCACCAGTAAACTCAAGACGCACCAGCGGGTAGCTGCTGTTTACGCGAGTCTCTTGCAAACGTGCTTGGTAATCTTCAGGGATCGTCAGATCCAACGTTGAGCGAATAAACTGATGCGCTAGCTCTGTCTTCGGATGAGCAAAGATGTCACCGACTGTACCTTTCTCTACCAATTCACCGCCGCCAATGATCGCAACCTCGTGACAAATGCTTTTAACCACATCCATCTCGTGTGTAATAAGCAGGATAGTGATGTTCAGCTTGCGGTTGATTTCACGCAGCAGCTCAAGGATAGATTGAGTTGTTGCTGGATCCAATGCGCTGGTGGCTTCATCACATAGCAGTACTTTCGGGTCAGAGGCCAGTGCGCGAGCAATCGCCACACGCTGCTTTTGACCACCACTTAGGTTTGCCGGGTAGGTGTCACGCTTATCAGCAAGGCCAACCAGTTCAAGTAACTCGCTGACTTTCGCTTCAATAATCGCTTTATCTTTACCAGCAAGTTCTAGAGGCAGTGCTACATTGTTAAATACAGTACGAGAAGACAGCAGGTTGAAGTGCTGGAATATCATGCCGATGTTACGGCGCGCTTCGCTAAGTTCTGATTTGCTGAGTTTTGTTAGGTCGATACCGTCAACAATCACTTCACCAGAGGTCGGAGCTTCCAACATATTTACACAACGGATCAGGGTACTTTTGCCTGCACCAGAAGAGCCGATGACTCCAAAGATTTGACCTTGAGGAATGTGGAGGTTGATATCAATTAAGGCATTGATTTCTTTAGTGCCTTGATAAAAAACCTTGTTGACTTGATTCACTTTAATCATAGAGAAACCCGTGCAGGTAGAACAGAATAATATGTCGATAGCTCGCTCGATTTACAGACGATGCTATGGTGTTCTATGATCTAAGTCAATAGATATTTTTACGTCTAGACGGCTAAACGTCGATTGTATGGCTAAGCTAGAAACAAATCGTTAACGAACGCAAAACTAAATAGATAGTGATGAAGCAAATAAAGCGTGTAATAATTAATGATTAATAGAGAGTTGATAGAGAACAAAATTTTGTCTAAACCTGCTGTTTTTTTAGATCGTGATGGAGTGATTAACGTTGATCACGGCTACGTACATGATGAGCATGACTTTGAATACATCGATGGTGTGTTTGAAGCGGCGAAAGCGTTTAAAGATATGGGTTATTTATTGGTGCTAGTGACCAACCAATCTGGTATTGCTCGCGGCATGTTTAGTGAAGACCGTTTTCTTTCTTTAACGCAGTGGATGGATTGGAACTTTGTTGATAATGGTGTCGAGCTCGATGGCATTTATTACTGTCCTCACCACGCTGAGCACGGTATTGGTGACTACAAGCAAGATTGTGAATGTCGTAAGCCAAAGCCAGGCATGTTCATTTCTGCTCGTGACTTTCTGAAGATTGATATGGCTAACTCGGTCATGATCGGCGATAAAGCGGAAGACATGATGGCTGCAGAAGCAGCAGGTGTTGGTACTAAAGTCTTGGTAAGAACGGGTAAACCCATCACTGAAAAAGGTGAAGCGTTGGCTAGCGTGGTACTTGATAGCATTAAAGACGTACCCGCTTTCTTAAAAGGCTAAACGTTTTATTTATCACTAAGGTATGGACCTATCATTAGGCACTTACATTAGGTTTGTTCGAACCTGTGAATAGGCTAAGTGTCGTTGACTATATAAAGATGAGGAACGAAGTATGAAAGCTATGTTGGTAGCATCTCTATGTACGGTAGCATTAATGGGGTGCTCTAAATCAGCAGCGCCGGATAGTGCTGCATCGGACAATCAATTCGTGACTTATCAATGTGAGTCTGACGTTTCATTTGAAGTGGCTTACCTTGATAATGAGAAAGCGGTATTACGTTTACCTGAAAATGAATACCGTCTGACTCAAGTGGCAGCAGGTTCAGGCACCAAATACATCTTAGATGACGGTACTGCGGAGCTTATCAACAGCGTCACTTTACGTACTAAAGGTGATAACGCACGTCTAGAACTTGGCCGTGTGGTCTATCGAAACTGCCGAAAGTAAGTCATAGTTAACGACTAAGATTTACAAACAGTTAAGTGAGGGATTATGCCCTCACTGCTTATTTTCCTCCCTTTAACGTTAGACTTTTTATGAGCAAAAAACTCACTATTCTCGATATTGCTAAGCTGTCCGGTGTTGGTAAGTCAACCGTATCTCGTGTTCTGACCAATGATCCTAAAGTGAAACCTGAAACCCGTGAAAGGGTGGAAAGAGTAATTCAAGAATCTGGGTACACGCCTTCAAAGTCTGCGCAATCGATGCGCGGTGGCAGCCAAAAAGTCATCGGCGTGATTATCTCTCGTTTGGACTCTCCCTCTGAAAACAAAGCCGTTAGCACGATGCTGGCCGAGTTGTATCGAGCGGATTACGATGTCGTGATCATGGAAAGCCAACTTGATAGAGATAAAGCCAATGAGCACCTGCAAGTTCTAAAGCGTCGTAACGTTGATGGCATTATTGTATTTGGTTTTACTGACTGCGATATTCCGGCAATCGAAGCTTGGGAACACAAAGCGGTGGTGATTGCTCTGGATACCGAGAACGTGACGTCGATTAACTATGATAACCAACAGGTGATCAATAGTGCGTTGGTGCATTTATCGGATCAAGGGATCTCTGACGTTGGCTTTATCGGGGTTGATCCTAGTGATAAATCAACCGGTGAACTGCGTCTTAAGGCTTATCTCGATTGGTGTGAAAACACAGGTTCAGTGGCAAACTATCGTACTGGTCAACTTCATCACGAAAGTGCTTATCAGCTGGTGGATGAGGTGTTAACTCCCGCGACTCAAGCGATCGTTTGTGCCAGTGATACGCTGGCTCTTGGTGTAATCAAGCGTCTGCAAGAACTACAACGTGAAGATGTGGTCGTCACTGGCGTTGGTGGTAATGATCTTCTCTCTTTCTTATTCCCACGAGTATTTAGCATTGATCCTGGTTACCAATCTGCAGGTAAGTTGGCTGCTAATCTATTGATCTCTCAGCTTTTAGGCAATTCAGAGATCTCTCATCATACGCAATCTCCTATTCTATAATCCACTCAATTAAGCGAAATTGAACGGCTTAGATTAAAATTAGAGTGTGATCTCTTTCAATTAATGGGATTGTTCCCATTTTAATTTATCATTCATACGGGCATTATAATAACCGTAATTGGGAATGTTCCCATAAATCTAAGTCTGAGTGATTATAGCTTGCATGGTTTAGATGAGTAATTGAATGAAACCAGGGTGGGGTAGTATGAGTAAGATAGCGAAGCAAGACGTTGCGCGTCTTATCGAGTTAGTCGGTGGTAAAGAAAACATTGCGAGTGTCAGCCATTGTCTAACTCGACTGCGTTTTGTATTGAACGATACAGAGCAGGCCAACAAAGCTGAACTCGAAAAACTGAAGCTAGTAAAAGGCTGTTTTACTAATGCAGGCCAATTCCAAGTTGTGATTGGCACTGAAGTTGATGAAGTGTACGCACTTCTGATTGAACAGACAGGTAAAGAGGCATCATCAAAAGATGAGGCGAAGCTGGCTGCTCGTCAAAACATGAACTTCCTTGAGCGTGGTATCTCCCATTTAGCCGAAATTTTCGTACCACTGCTGCCTGCCATCATTACAGGTGGTTTGATTCTTGGTTTCCGTAATGTGATTGGCGACATTCGCATGTTCGACGGCAAAACCCTAGTTGAAATCAGTCAATTCTGGGCAACCGTTCACTCTTTCTTATGGTTGATCGGCGAAGCTATTTTCTTCTTCCTACCGGTTGGCGTGTGTTGGGCTACGGTTAAGAAGCTTGGCGGAACCCCTATTTTGGGTATCACGCTCGGTGTGACCTTAGTTTCACCACAACTCATGAACGCATACATGATAGGTAAATCGGTACCTGAGGTATGGGATTTTGGGCTGTTCGTGATTGAGAAGGTCGGTTATCAGGCTCAGGTGATCCCAGCGATGTTAGCGGGTGTGGCTTTGGCGTTCATTGAAACCAATCTTAAGCGTATCGTCCCTGCTTACTTGTACCTAGTGGTTGTGCCATTTGTATCGATTATTTTGTCTGTGATTCTAGCGCACGCTTTCATTGGCCCATTCGGTCGTATGTTAGGCGATGGTGTGGCATTCGCGGCTAAAGCTGCAATGACAGGTGATTTTGCGATTCTTGGTTCAGTGGTTTTTGGTTTCCTATACGCACCTTTGGTTATCACGGGTATTCACCACACCACCAACGCGGTGGATCTGCAACTGATGCAAGACTTAGGCGGGACACCAATTTGGCCTTTGATTGCACTATCAAACATTGCACAAGCATCGGCAGTAGTCGGCATCATTATCTTGAGTAAGCGTGAAGGTGAACGAGATATCTCGGTTCCTGCGGCAATCTCAGCCTACTTAGGTGTAACAGAGCCTGCGATGTACGGTATTAACCTTAAATACAAATTCCCAATGCTGAGCGCAATGATTGGTAGTGCTGTTGCAGCCGCAATCTGTGGTAGCGCGGGTGTGATGGCGAATGGTATCGGTGTCGGCGGCTTGCCGGGCATCCTATCGATTCAACCTCAATATTGGTCGATTTACCTAGTCGCGATGCTGGTGGCGATAGTACTGCCTATCACGCTAACCCTGTTTTTCTACAAGCGAGCCCAATCCAAGGGTGAGTTAGAAACCGCGAACGCGTAATGCATTGAATAAGCGATGACTCCAAAATGAGTTATCGCTTTTTCTTTTAGTTATAACGGCTATTCGACCATGATTCACATGGTGATTTTTATTTTATATTTTCTGGTAAGTGAGTGTTAGAGATGGCGATGACTGAACATGATGAAAGCTGGTGGAAAACCGCAACCATCTATCAAATCTACCCAAAGAGCTTTTGTGACAGTGGCAGTAAAGGTACTGGCGACATCAAAGGGATCATTTCAAAACTGGATTATCTTAAACACTTGAGTGTCGATGCCATTTGGTTAACCCCAGTTTACGCATCCCCAATGATCGATAACGGCTACGATATTTCAGATTACTACGCGATTAACCCGCAATTCGGCACCATGGAAGATTTCGACCTATTGCTGGCTGAAGCGCACCAACGTGGTATTCGTATCGTGATGGATATCGTGGTAAACCACACCTCAACAGAACATGCGTGGTTTCAGTCAGCATTGGGTGATAAAAACAGCCCATACCGCGACTACTACATATGGAAAGATCCTGTAAACGGCCAAGCACCAACCAACTGGCAGTCTAAGTTCGGTGGTAATGCATGGGAAATGGATGAAGCGACGGGTCAGTATTTCCTACACCTATTCGCGCAAGAGCAAGCCGACCTTAACTGGGAGAACCCGGTTGTACGCGAAGAAGTGAAAGACGTCATTAGCTTCTGGGCTGAGAAGGGCGTTGATGGTTTCCGCTTGGACGTGATCAACCTGATTTCGAAACAGCAAGACTTCCCCAATGATGATATCGGTGATGGTCGTCGTTTTTACACTGATGGCCCACGAGTGCACGAATACCTGAAAGAGATCAGCGAAGCGGTATTCCAGAAATACGGCAGCGTGACAGTAGGCGAGATGTCTTCAACGACACTCGAGCATTGCCAACAGTACTCAAACATTGATAACAGCGAGTTATCGATGGTGTTTAACTTCCACCACCTTAAGGTGGATTACACCAATGGTGAGAAGTGGACTAATGCGCCGTTTGATTTCTTGCAGCTCAAGTCGATCTTCAATCATTGGCAAACGGGTTTGAACGGCAAGGGCTGGGGCGCATTGTTTTGGTGTAACCACGACCAACCGCGAGTCGTGAGCCGCTTAGGTGATGATCAGCAATATCGTGTTGAGTCGGCCAAGATGTTGGCTGCTTCTGTGCACATGATGCAAGGCACGCCTTATATCTATCAAGGTGAAGAGATTGGTATGACCAACCCTGGCTATACTGACATCAGCCAGTATCGTGATGTTGAGAGTACCAATATGTACGACATCATGGTGAACCGTGATGGTGTGGCTCATGAAGATATGATGGCGATTTTGGCGCAGAAGTCTCGTGATAACTCTCGTACACCAATGCAATGGAACAGTGAGCCTTACGCAGGGTTCTCACAAGCTCAGCCATGGCTTGATGTAGCGAATAATTACCCTGGGATTAACGCTGAGCAAGCACTGGAAGACAAAGACTCTGTTTTCTATTTCTATAAGAGTTTGATTGAGTTACGTAAACAAGTGCCAGTGATTACAGATGGCAGCTATCAAGATCTATTACCTGATCACTCATCCATTTTTGCATATGCACGTGAGAACGAAGGGCAAACCTTGCTGTGTATTAACAACTATTATGGTGAAGAGGCGGAGTGCGTTTTACCGGAACGTTTTGATATGACTAAGGCGAAGAGTCTGTTGTCTAACTATCAACAAGCGAACACTTCAGTTGCATTACATCATCAAGTCTTACGTCCTTACGAGACTCGTATTCTCTTGATTGAAGGTTAACCTTGTTTCATTTTAAGAAGCTTGATTCTTATTCCCCTTAAAGGATTGGGCTTCTACAAAGGCTTTGGAGTGCTCCCCAAAGCCTTTTTTGTTTTAGTGATGGCTGGAATATCGTGCCTCGAGTCTACTTGCGAGAAGTTTGAGCATCGAGTGCCAGCAACGACAGAGCAGGTAATGAACTCTAAGACGCGTAATTCACCGAGTAGCGAGTTGGTTTGTGGTTCATTGCCAATACGATGTTCAATACTGCGGTGCCTAATACAGAAACGGCAATCACCCAAGGTGACACGAAGAAGAACGATGCAAACAGAATACATGCATCAATACCCATTTGTGTTTTACCTACCGAGATACCGTAGCGGTCTTGGATAAACAAGCACAGTACGTTGAAGCCACCCAGACTTGAGCGGTGACGGAATAGGATTAGCATACCTAAGCCCATTAATAAGCCGCCGGCAACAGCACAATAGATCTCGTTATGAACTTCTAGCGAGATAACTAAGTATAAATGATCGGCAAACACAGATACTAAAGCCCCTGAGATGGCACTGCTTATTGCGAAGTGACGGCCAAATCGTTTCCATGCTAATAAGTAGAATGGGCAATTAGCAATAAAGTACAAAATACCAAAGGTTACCGGCATAAATTGACTCAAAAGCAGAGCCAAGCCAGTAGTGCCACCAGTAAGCAGGTTCGCTGACTGTAAAAAGAAGACGCCTAACGCCACTAAAAACGTGCCAGTGAGGATTGCTACCCAATCTTCTTTACGTGAGTGTTTTTCCATCGTTTTTATAATTACCTAACCAATAAAGGCGTGCATAGTAGAGAAAAACCTTAGCTTTCGGTAGCTAGAGGGGCAAAATTAAGGTAAACCTATGTAATCTGCGTTTTACAGGGTGTAAATCGTAAAATTGACAGTAAGCGTCATCTTTGGTTGGATAAGCTTAATAACCATGATGAATCTTATTTGTGATTATGAAAAAACTGCATGATAAAATTGCAATTAGCTCTTTATGACCTAGATCAAATTATGTAGAATGCGTCACATCAAAACGGTGACGGAAACGTTTGCTTTCGGTCGTTGTGTGGTTTTTTTGAAACTTTCAGTACAATCTGAGTCAGGAGATACAGATGCTTAAGCGTGACATGAACATTGCTGATTACGATGCGGATCTATTCGCAGCTATCCAAGAAGAAACTCTTCGTCAGGAAGAGCATATCGAACTTATCGCTTCAGAAAACTACACAAGCCCACGTGTAATGGAAGCTCAAGGTTCTCAGCTAACAAACAAATACGCTGAAGGCTACCCAGGCAAGCGTTACTACGGTGGTTGTGAGTACGTAGACAAAGTTGAAACTCTAGCAATTGAACGTGCATGTGAACTATTTGGTGCAGAGTACGCAAACGTACAGCCTCACTCAGGTTCTCAAGCAAATAACGCTGTATACATGGCACTACTAAATGCAGGCGATACGGTTCTAGGTATGAGCCTAGCACACGGTGGTCACCTAACTCACGGTTCTCCAGTAAACTTCTCTGGTAAGCTTTACAACATCATCCCTTACGGTATCGATGAAGCGGGTCAAATCGATTACGAAGAGATGGAAAAGCTGGCTATCGAGAACAAGCCTAAGATGATCATCGGTGGTTTCTCTGCTTACTCTCAAATCTGTGATTGGAAGCGCATGCGTGAAATCGCTGACAAAGTAGGTGCTTACCTGTTCGTAGATATGGCTCACGTAGCAGGTCTAATCGCTGCAGGCGTTTACCCGAACCCAGTGCCACACGCTCACGTAGTAACTACAACGACGCACAAAACGCTTGCGGGTCCTCGTGGTGGTCTAATCCTTTCTAACGAAGGCGAAGATCTTTACAAGAAGCTGAACTCAGCAGTATTCCCAGGCGGCCAAGGTGGTCCTCTAATGCACGTTATCGCTGGTAAAGCAGTAGCGTTCAAAGAAGCTCTAGAGCCAGAGTTCAAAGAATACCAAGCACGCGTTGTTGCTAACGCAAAAGCAATGGTTGCTGAATTCCTAGCTCGTGGTTACAACATCGTTTCAGGTTCTACAGAGAACCACCTGTTCCTAGTTGACCTAATCAACAAAGACATCACAGGTAAAGAAGCAGATGCAGCACTAGGTGCAGCAAACATCACTGTAAACAAGAACTCAGTACCAAACGACCCACGTAGCCCATTCGTTACTTCAGGTATCCGTATCGGTTCTCCTTCTATCACTCGTCGCGGTTTCTCAGAAGCAGACGCGAAAGAGCTAGCAGGTTGGATCTGTGACATCCTAGATAACATGGGTGATGAGTCTGTTATCGAAGCGACTAAAGCAAAAGTACTAGAGATCTGTAAGCGTCTACCGGTTTACGCTTAATTTTTCTGGCTCAAATAGCTTAATTTCTGTGTCAAAGGTGCTCATTTACATTCGTAAACTCCGCGCCTTTTCCTTGAACTAAAGCTATTTGATTGAAAAATACGATTTGAAAGGCTCCTGTTGGGAGCTTTTTTTGTTTTTTTGGGTATTACGTTGTCGAGCATGCTCACTTACATTCGTAAGCTCCGCGTGCTCTCCTAGAATTTCAAACAACTACTTTGAAAAATATTGATACTAGAGGCTCCTTAATAGGGGCCTTTTTTGTACTTGGAAGTTTTAAAATTGTTGTCGAGCATGCTCACTTACACCCGTAATCTCTGCGTGCTCTCTTAGAATTTCAAACAACTACTTTGAAAAGCAATGATACTAGAGGCTTCTTTAAAGGAGCTATTTTTTGTATCTGGTGGCTGGTGGATTTGGGATTAAGAGTAAAGAAAAGCGGGTATTAAAAAGGGTTAATGCTTTCACATTAACCCTTTGGTATTTGGTAGTGTCGATTCTACTTTTTGATGCTAAGTAGGGTGCCTGACTTACACTTGAAAGAGTAATAGTGGCGGCTTTCACTGAACTTACCTAGGCCTTCGCCATCACAGTAGTCGATGTTGATGTCACGCATCACTTCTAATGTGTCTTCGCTGTTCAAAGCGAATTTAGAGCCATCAGAACAGACGATACGAACTCGTTCATCATGGCTTACAGAGTAAATATCGACTTCAGTATTACACAGCTCAAAAGAGGCTTCGCGAAAGTTGTCTTGCTGAGTATTTGAAGCGCAACCTGCGGTGAGTGCGGCTGCGATAACGGCTAAAAGTCCGAGTCTTTTCATTGTTAATCCTTCACTATCATCAAGTTGGGTGATGAGTTTTATATGCTAGTTTGGGTAGCCTATACAACAATACGCTTTGGTTCAAGGCGCGTTCGTTGACTCTAAGATATAAAAGTATAGGTGCAGACAGATAATTTATAACGGGTTTGCTGCATGTTTGCTTGTTACGTATCACCAAAAAAAAGACCAACACAGAGGTTTAATGCCGATCAGTTAAAGCCAAAGCGATCGGTTGAAGGATCCTTCAGAGCTGTC